>JAZNFR010000031.1:0-5780 GCA_045576055.1 Eubacteriales bacterium | reverse complement strand
TTGGCATAATTATTATACAATAGAAAATTGTTATTGTCAAGATGTAAGAAACATAAATAAAAACCCGAGGAAATTCTTCGGGTTTTCTATTATTGTTATTCATATTTAGGCTTTGCGCCGTTTTTTACGCATTTTTCATTTATAATAACCTTTTTTATTTCCTTGTTTGATGGGATTTCAAACATAATTTCGGTCATTATTTCTTCCATTATAGAACGGAGCCCACGTGCACCGGTTGAGCGCTCAATCGCCTTATTTGCGACTGCTTTTAAAGCACCGGCAGTAAAATGCAGTTCAACACCATCTATTTCAAAAAGCTTTTTATATTGCTTTTCAATAGAATTCTTTGGTTGAGAGAGGATTCTAACAAGTGCATCTTCGTCGAGATTGTCAAGTCCTACAATAACTGGTAAACGACCTACTAACTCTGGAATTAAGCCGTATTTTACGATATCGTGTGCTGAAACATCCTCAAAAACCTTAGTTTTATCAACGTTCACCTTGCTTTTTACCTCACCGCCAAAGCCCATTAAGGATTTACCACGGCGACTCTCAATAATTTTGGAAAGACCGTCAAATGCGCCACCACAAATAAAGAGAATATCTTTAGTGTTTATTGGTATAAACTCTTGATTTGGATGCTTTCTGCCACCTTGAGGTGGAACATTTGCAACTGTGCCTTCTAGAATCTTTAATAGCGCCTGTTGCACACCCTCACCAGAAACATCACGGGTTATAGAACGATTTTCGCTCTTTCTTGAAATTTTATCAATTTCATCAATATAAATAATACCTTTTTCTGCTCTTGCAACATCAAAATCAGCAGCTTGAATTAGGCGTAGTAGAATGTTTTCAACATCTTCACCGACATAACCAGCCTCAGTTAAGGTAGTTGCATCGGCAATCGCAAATGGCACCTTTAGAGCCTTTGCTAAGGTTTGTGCAAGATATGTCTTGCCAGAGCCTGTAGGACCAATTAGCAAAATATTGCTTTTTTGAATTTCAACATCGTTTTCGCTATTTTCGCGTTTTTCGTTGTAAATTAAACGCTTGTAATGGTTATATACAGCAACTGATAAAGCGATCTTGGCTTTATCTTGACCGATAACATATTCATCAAGCATTTTTTTGATTTCCTTTGGTGTAGGCAATGTATCAACTGAAAGCTTATCACCACTGGTTTCGTTTTCTTCCTTTAATTGAAGGTCATATTCGTCGATGATTTGACTACAAAGGTCAATACACATCGGACAAATATAAGCAGAGAGGTCAGGGGATGGGATTAAAAATTCAACCTCGCCCTCGCCTCTATTACAAAAGGAACAGGTTTTCTTTTCGCTCATTTTTACGCTCTCTTGTCAATTACTTTATCGATTAAACCGTATTTCATAGCATCATCAGCACTCATAAAGTTATCGCGCTCTGTATCAAGCTCAATAGTTTTAAGATCCTTGCCAGTGTTAGAAGCTAGAATCTTATTTAACTTTTCACGAGTCTTTAAAATATGCTCTGCATGAATTTTAATATCACTAGCTTGACCTTGAGCACCACCTAGAGGTTGGTGAATCATAATTTCGCTGTTTGGAAGAGCAAATCTTTTGCCCTTAGCGCCGCTAGAAAGCAAGAATGCGCCCATGCTAGCTGCCATACCGATACATGTGGTAGAAACATCACACTTAATAAAGTTCATAGTATCATAAATAGCAAGACCAGCGCTAACACTGCCACCAGGGCTGTTTATATAAAGGTTAATATCCTTGTCAGGATCTTGAGCCTCAAGGAAGAGAAGCTGTGCAACTACTAAAGAAGCAGTTGTATCGTTAACCTCATCGCAAAGGAAAACAATTCTATCCTCTAAAAGTCTTGAATAAATGTCGTATGAACGTTCGCCTCTGTTTGTTTGTTCAACGACCATTGGAACTAATGCCATATTAAAATCCTCCTAAATTGTAGATTTTTGTCAAATAGGGTATATATTCAAATTACCGCTGTAGGTTTATACAGCGGTAAAGAGAAATGTCTAATTATGCGTTTTCTTCGGTAGCTGGAGCTTCCTCAGTCTTTTTTACAGTCTTTTTTCTTGCCTTTGTTACTTTTGCGTTTGCTTTTACAAAGTCAACAGCCTTCTTTACGCAAAGGTCAGCCTTGATTGCATCAATGTCAACAAACTTCTTAACCTCATCAACTGGCATATTGTAAGCAGTTGCAAGATTTTCGTACTCAGCAGCAGCCTCTTCGTCAGTAGCTTCAAGGTTTTCAAGCTCAACAATCTTTTCAAGAGCAAGACGTGTTTTAACTTGTCTTTCAGCCATAGGCTTGAATTGCTCACGGAGAGATTCGAGTGTTTGACCTGTGTACTTGCAGTATGTGTTAAGGTCAAGTCCTTGCATACGGAGTCTTGAATCGTAGTCACGTACAAAGTTCTCAGCCTCGTTTTCGAACATAACCTCAGGGATTTCAGCCTCAAGGTTCTTAATAAGAGCATTGATGATTTGTTCTTCAACGGAGTTTTCAGCTTCTTTTTCGCTCTTCTTTTCAAGTTTTGCCTTAACGTCAGCCTTATATTCATCAAATGTGTCAAATTCGCTTACGTCTTTTGCAAACTCGTCATCAAGTGCTGGAAGCTCGTTCTTCTTAATTTCGTGAAGAACAATCTTGAAGATCGCATCTTTACCAGCAAGATCGTCAGAGTGGTATTCTTCTGGGAATTTAACAGTGATATCAAAGTTTTCACCGATGTTATGACCGATGATTTGCTCTTCAAATCCAGGAATAAAGCTGCCTGAACCGATAGCGAGGCTATACTTTTCAGCCTTACCACCATCAAATGCTACGCCATCGCAGAAGCCTTCGTAGTCGATAACAGCAAGGTCACCGTTTTCAACAGCACGGTCAGTAACCTCAACCATTCTGCCGTTACGTGCGCGAACTGCTTCGATTTCGCTGTTGATAAGCTCTTCAGTAACTTCTTTAGCTTCTTTTCTTGCCTTAAGTCCAACATACTCAGTAAGAGTAACCTCAGGCTTTACAGTAAATTTAGCCTTGAGAACAACACCGTTATCGTCAATAGAAACAACGTCAAACTCAGGACGGCTAACAACCTTCAAGCCGGACTCCTTAATTGCTGCCTCGTATGCGTCAGGAATAATTTCGTTGATTGCATCCTCGTAGAATACACCCTTGCCATACATTCTTTCGATGATAGAGCGTGGTGCTTTACCTTTTCTGAAACCAGGAATGTTGATTTTCTTTACTTCTTTACGATAAACCTTTTCAACGGCTGCATCAAAAACTTCCTTTGATGCGTCGAATTCAATTTCGTAAACATTGGTTTCAACCTTATTTGTGCTTTTTAAAGCCATTTTAGAATTCCTCCATAGTTATGGTTATTTTTTTCTTAAACTATTATATATAATAAATATTCAAAAGTCAATAACATTTTAAAAATAAATTATAAATTTAGCAATCATAGTCGTTTGGCATAATAATCATTGGTACAAAATTAGAATAATCAGATGATATAAGAGAAAAATCAATGTCTTTATATGTTAATGTTCTTGGAACGTTATAAACGCCATGAATGTGTCCAAAGTAACAGTTTTTTATGTTGTACTCTAATAGCACATCAACAATTTCGTTACAAACAAATGATTTGAAAACAGGAGGGAAGTGAAAGAAGACTAAAATTTTCTCATCATTTTCACGTAGCTTCATTGCCTCCTCAAGACTCGCCTTTAATCGTTGAGCTTCTCTTAATACAATCTTTTGATATTCAGCATCATTCGGCTCGTTTTGTAGTTTTTCATCGACATACCAACCACGAGTGCCACAAACGATATAATCCTCCACTTTGTATGCATTATTGAACAAAAAATCAATGGTGTCAAACCCATTTTCCTTTAAAAAGGCTCTGTTTTTAGCCATTGTCCCCCACCAATAATCGTGATTTCCTTTTCCAAGAAGCTTTTTCCCAGGTAGAGAATTTATAAATTCAAAATCGTTTTTAGCTTCCTCATAGTCTATTCCCCAAGAAATATCACCAGGAACGATAACAGTGTCGTCATCATTTACGATGGCACACCAGTTTTTCTTGATTTTTTCTGCGTGGTCAGTCCATCTTGCACCGAAAACATCCATAGGCTTATTTGTAGATAAAGATAGATGCAAATCAGCCATAACGTAAAGCGACATAGTTATCCCCCCTTTCAATTAATTAGGTTTTTAGACATAAAATTATAAGCATTTGTGAAAAATATCTTTTTTGTAATTGCTTCACCAAATGCTTTTGAAGCTTCATTGTGAAGCAAGGTTAAATCAGTAATTGAGTTGATTTTTTTAGGGAGAGTGGTTACACCGTCAAAATCACATCCAAGACAAATAGTGTTTTCTCCACCTAAGGTTAAAAAATAGTCTATATGTCGAATAATGTCGTCAATATTTGCTTGATAACTATTTGTTAGGTGCTCACTAGCAAGAGAAATGCCAAGAATGGAATCATTTTTTATAAGCCATTTAAAATGCTCAGTTGAAATGTTTCTTTTATGATTGCAAATGCTATAAGCATTTGAATGAGAAGCTATGACAGGCTTTTTATAGCTATCAGCTAAAAAAAGCACATCATCGACAGTATAGATTGACGAGTGGGAAATATCGGGAATTATGCCATAGTTAAAGCAGCTTTCTACTACTTTTTTACCAAAATCCGTTAAGCCGGCAGTAGTGTCCCATCCGCCACCTATAACACTTTGACCCTTCCAGTTGAGAGTTAAAATGCGGACTCCATCATTAAATAGTTTATCTAATCTAAATAAATCGCCATTTAAAATTCTAGCATCTTCAACTGCTAAAATAAAATTATAATTCTCAATAGTTTTAAGATTTGTTGAAAATTTGATTTGTTTTTTTGCATATTTTAAAACTTTGTTGTAAGATGTATAGGCTTCATCATTAGAAAGGGAATCATCGCTCCAAATAGCACTAACTTGTACATATGGGGAGAAAGAGTTCGCCTTTTTTAAAGAAATATGTAGATTGTTTTCTTTGATGCTTTCGCTTTGACTGTAAAGCTTTAAAAGCGTATCACAGTGCAAATCAAATAAGGGAATAGAATTATTTTGTAACAGCGTTTTCAATATAGTTAAAATCGCACACCTTTAATTTTTTAGAGTCTGCCAAAACATAAACCTCACAAACGTCAATTCTTGGAATTTTCGTTTTGAATTTTTGGGGCAGAGTCTTAACAAAAGCATATGCAAATTTAATTAAATTAGTTCGTTTGTCAAAATTAACAGCATCAGCAGGGCGCATAAGATTGTTTTTATCGGTACGTCTAGTTTTGACTTCGATAAAAATTATATGCTCCTTATCGTATGCTATAATGTCAGCTTCTAAATGGCCAATTGTTTTGTTTTTGGCAAGAATTTTATACTTTTTCTTCTTTTTTACGTATTTTTCGCACCAATTTTCACCAAAAGTGCCAACAGCTTTCTTATCAAATTCAATCATTTTTTAATAGCTTAACTAAAAAGCTTGGTCGATGTATAGGGGTTATGCCATATTGCTTTATGGCATCTGTATGTAGCTTTGTGCCATAGCCCTTATGCTTGGCAAAGCCGTATTGTGGATATTCCTTATCATATTCATAGCATAAGCGGTCACGTGTAACCTTTGCAAGAATAGATGCAGCTGCAATGGATTGAGAAATAGCATCTCCATGAACGACGGTTTTGGGTGGCATTTCAATACCTCTTGACATATTTCCATCAATTAAAGCAAGATCG
>JAZNFR010000030.1:0-2761 GCA_045576055.1 Eubacteriales bacterium | reverse complement strand
ACATGGCTACGATCCGACTTAGTATCTCTACCATCAGTAAATTGAATGGCTTCCTCTTTTTCATAGCCACACTTGACGACGAAATCTCTTACAGTTTCGTATCTGCTATTACGAAAAGTATTAACCATCAATTTACGGAAGGCTTCTAGTTTTTCTTTGTCATAACCAAAGAGGGCGATTTTATTATTGCAATAGTTTGCCATTTTCAATCTCCTTTACGCAACGAATACATTAGTAGCTTCAGCCATCTCTAATACCTTGCCATAGGAAGTACAATTCCCATGTTTAGCCTCCTTAAAGCTTCTCTCGCTAAAGCGCATTTCATTCTGCAGAGCATCTACCGTCATTTGGGCAGTAGTCTCATCTGCTGATTCAACAATGAATACTTTTGTTTCTACAACTTGAAATCTCATCATAAATTCCTCCAACAAAAAACAGGCAACCCGTTTGGGTTGCCTGCATAAGTTTTAAATACTGTATATTCTTTTCAGATACTTATCAAACTGTGGTACTGTGAAGCTTATTTCACCACGGCTGGTAGCATAGATGAAGCCTTTATGAATGAGCTGTGCTCTAATCGGTGCTATCTGGTTATAGCTACTCTTCATTATTGACGCAACTTGATTAGTTTGACAGGGAAGTTCTCCGCATTTCACCATCGCCTTCATAAATTCCAATTCCTTTTCACTTGCCCTGTCATGGCGTACTTTAAAGAAACCTTCATCCAGTGCATTTATGAAATTAGGATATGCATTGAGTGTGCCTTCGTGGCTTATTCTTCTACTGTTCTCGTCAATGTGCTTCCAAACTTGTTGACCATATTCTTGTAAGAAGTACGGATAACATTCTGTTTGCTTTAAGATTTCTTGCATTGCCTCGTCATCATATTTAACATTGAATCTTTCAGCAGGTTTGGTAAGCGCAAGTTTTGCATCCTCAGCTTCAAGTTTATCTATGGGAACAAATCGGAAAAGCCTTTCGGCATAAGATTTGATGTCACCAGCAATCTTGGCGATTTTGGGAAGTCCAGCAGCAAAAACTACTAAGGGAAGTCCTAATTGATTACAACGATGAATAGCAGCCATGAGTGCTTCAAATTCATCATCTTTAAGATATTGCACTTCATCAATGAAAAGAGCAGCGCCAATACCAATCTTCTGACCAACTCTGCCTAAATGGACTAAAAGTTCCGTAAGGTCATTCTGAAGATTACCTGTATCAGCAACACCGACACCTTTTACCATCTCAGGATTTACACCTACGCTTGCTTCTCCCTCTTTGTTATAAAACACTTGGAAGGCAGCAGCTACGCTGAAAGCGGTATCAATATACTGCTTTGCTTTTTTATCAATACTCATTTTGTGCAGAATGTTATTTACGTATTGAGCAATACTGGACATAACGGAACGATTTTCCTCGGTTTCGATATGTTCATAGTAAATTTTATTTTCTGCAGCAATTTTTTCTATTTCAATAAGCAGTACGGTTTTGCCAATACTATGTAATCCATAATAGATAACAGACCTTGTTACGTACCCATTAGCAATGTAAGCCAAGGTATCCTTTGCATCTTCCAGTATATCTTCACGCCCTGCTAAATATCTCGGAACCATACCAGCTCCAGGTGTATATGGATTAACTTTAAGATTCAGTACCATTACATCACCTCATGTAATCTTTGTATACCATTATATACTAAAAGATATGAGCTTAAATATATTTTGAGAATTCTTGATAAGAATTCTCAAAATACCTTAAGCTACTTGTGGAAACATTAATATTTTACTTTTGGATTCGGCTTTCTCGATACCTTCATCAAGAAGAACACCACCAATGCGTTCAAGTTCTGTGGCTCTGTTGTAATCATTTACATCTTGTGATGCACGTGTTACTGCATTAACAAGACCGAAGTGAGATAAATCCCCACCTTTCATGAAGTGCATAAGGATAGAAGCATTCTCCTGTCTGTTAAGGATATATCTATCACATAACAAATCTACAGTTTTAATAGGGTCATCACCACTGCTAATGCTCTTGGCCTTGCGCATCTTATCGACAGTAAGATGGAATTTTGCCTCATCTACTGCACAGCTAACAATATCCTGTACCTTCATGAAGTATGCCTTGTCATCGGCAGCAAGGGTAGCATCAGAGTAAAGTTCATAAGCATTATCTGTATTCTCAATCTGTCTGCCAGTATGATATTTCTTGTGGGAATAGTCCTTACTAATCATACCGTTCTTACATACCAGACGATAAACAAGCGGTTCAATTTTGAGTGCACCTAAACCAATCTCACTGTTGGAAATGACAAAGCCAGCCTGCACAACATCACCTGTAGAGATTTCTGCCTTTAAGGTCTTGTTAATTACCTTTAAGTATAGATGGGTTTCCGTAATGTCCTGACTTATTACCTCGCAACCTTTCATTTGTGCTATTACAGGCATGATGTGATCCATAAGCTCCAGATTATCCAGTCTACGGTAACGGTCGCTAAGAAATGCTCTAAGCTTTCCGTCCAATGTACGAAGCATACGTTTTTGAGGGTTGCTCATGAGCCAGCAGTTCACGTTCATGTCTAGAAGCTGAGGTTGTTCGTTGAGCATTCTCTCATAATACTTGAAGGGAATGTTCAGATAATCTGCTAACTGACGATGGGCAATATCAGATACATAGTAAGATAATACATCGTTGTCTGTATTAACGTTAATAACGCTATTGCCTTTAATACTGTTAAAAGTAAGTAGGGAAGTGTCGGCAG
>JAZNFR010000029.1:0-1754 GCA_045576055.1 Eubacteriales bacterium | reverse complement strand
ATCGTAGCCATGTCGTTCTGTGAGCCAAGGAGTTGGCTCTCTACCTTGTCTTCCTAAGACCGCTTGGCCTCCGACTTGCATAAAGCTCCTCACCCTTGCCGGCGGTTATATGGTCGATAACTATACCATTTTTGATTTCTTCAATTTTCATATGTTACCTCCCTTATTTAATGCCTAGGAGCATCAAAATTAATGCCATACGCATATATTTTCCGTTTAAGGCTTGCTCAAAATAGTGTGCACGTGGGTCGGAATCCACCTTTACGCTAATTTCATTAACCCTTGGTAGTGGGTGCATAATTGACAAGTCCTCTTTTGCGTTTACTAGCTTTGCAGGGTCTAAGATATAGCTGTCCTTCAAGCGTAGGTAGTCCTCCTCGTTAAAGAAGCGCTCCTTTTGTACTCTTGTCATATAAAGAATATCAAGCTCAGGCATTGCGGAAACTAAGTCTTTAGTTTCTATGTACTCCTTGCCCGCCTTTGTAATTTCGTTCTTTACATAGCTTGGCACTCTTAATTCCTCAGGTGAAATAAGCACAAATTTAATGCCCTCATATCTATTGAGTGCATTAATTAGTGAGTGCACGGTTCTGCCAAACTTGAGGTCTCCACAAAGACCAACTGTTAGGTTGTTAAATCTACCCTTCTTGCGCTTAATTGTAAGTAAGTCTGCAAGAGTTTGGGTTGGGTGATTGTGTCCACCATCGCCTGCGTTAACTACTGGGATAGATGCGTTCATAGACGCAACTAAAGGTGCACCCTCCTTTGGGTGACGCATAGCAATAATATCTGCATAGCAGGAAATCATTTTAGCTGTGTCTGCAACGCTTTCGCCCTTTGCACTTGATGAGCTTTGCGCCTCGGAAAATCCAAGAACATTTCCACCAAGCTCATACATAGCCGCCTCAAAGCTGAGCCTTGTTCTTGTTGAAGGCACAAAGAATAAGGTTGCAAGCTTCTTGCCCTTACATTTTTCGCTATATTTTTGTGGGTTGTCAATTATATCAAGCGCTGTTTCAATCAAAGAATCAATTTCTTCAACACTTAATTCTTTTATATCAATAAGACTTCTCATATTTACTCCATGTTTTAGATTTTACAAAAGGCTCCTTTGTAAAGGGAGCTGTCAGCAAAGCTGACTGAGGGATTCTTCTACCAAGTTATCAATATAACGACACACATGCAAAAAATTGTCCCTAATTTCATAATTTGGAATTCTTATCACATTTAACCCAAGTGATTTTAGATACTCTGTTCTTTTTTGATCGTTTTCGCTTTCTTTCTCAATTCCGTGCTGCGAACCATCAAGCTCTATAACCAAGTTAGCCTTAGCGCAATAAAAATCCACAATATAGTTTCCTATTACCTTTTGTCTTAAAAATCTTGTAGGATATTTTCTTAAAAAATCATACCATAAATGCTTTTCTTCGGGCGTCATATTCTTTCTTAGCACCTTTGCCAAGTGAACATTGTCTTTATTATGATTATATTTCATAGACAAATCCCTCCGTCTGCCTATGGCAGCCACCTCTTCTAACGCACGCCCTGCGGGTGCCTTTTCAAAGGAGGCTTTTATTTATGCTCCATATACCTCAAGGTATTTCTTGATTCTTGCAACATTTTCCTCGTTTGCAGAATCTTCTTCAAGGTACTCAATAATATCGTAAACGTCAACAACTGAATATACTGGGAAGCCGAACTCCTCCTCGATTTCAACCATTGCGCCCTTTTCGCCCTTGCCCTTTTCCTTACGG
>JAZNFR010000028.1:0-2275 GCA_045576055.1 Eubacteriales bacterium | reverse complement strand
AAAGAGGTTGATAAATCCAGCACTGTCTGCTTGGTTGTAAACGTTATCCTCGCCGAATGTAGCGATTTCCTCTGAATATAGTGAGTAATCACTCCATACACCGGCTTTAATGATGTTGCCCTTATAGAGCTTCAATCTTACCTTACCGGTAACATTTTCTTGAGTCTTGTCAACGAAAGCGGAAAGAGCCTCACGAAGAGGGGTAAACCATTGTCCGTTATAAACAAGCTCTGCAAATGTGATTGAAAGCTTTTGCTTTTCGTGCATTGTCATTTTGTCAAGACAAATTGTTTCAAGATAGTTGTGAGCTGCGTACAAGATAGCTCCACCAGGAGTTTCGTATACGCCACGGCATTTCATACCAACAAGACGGTTTTCAACGATGTCAAGTAAGCCTATGCCATTATCTCCACCGAGCTTGTTGAGCTTTAAGATGATATCCTTAGCGCTCATCTTTTCGCCATTGATTGCAACAGGAACACCCTTTACGAAGTCAAGCTCAACATAAGTTGGTACATCTGGAGCCTTGATTGGGGAAACACCCATTTCAAGGAAGCCTTCCTTGTCGTAAAGTGGCTCATTGCCTGCATCCTCAAGGTCAAGTCCCTCGTGGCTTAGATGCCAAAGGTTTTTATCCTTTGAGTAGTTTGTTTCACGATTTATCTTCAGAGGAACGTTGTGCGCTTCTGCGTACTCAATTTCTTCCTCACGAGATTTGATTGTCCATTCTCTCCAAGGAGCGATAATTGGCATATCAGGTGCAAAAGCCTTAATTGTAAGCTCAAAACGAACCTGGTCATTACCCTTACCTGTACAGCCGTGGCAGATAGCATCAGCGCCCTCATCCTTAGCAATTTCAGCAATTCTCTTTGCAATTACTGGACGAGCAAATGATGTGCCGAGCATATATTCCTCGTATAGAGCCCCTGCCTTTACAGTTGGGATAACATATTCGTCAACGAATTCGTCTGTCAAGTCCTCAATGTAGCACTTTGATGCGCCTGTCTTTATTGCCTTTTCCTCAAGTCCCTCAAGCTCATCAGCTTGTCCAACGTTACCAGAAACTGCAATAACCTCGCAGTTGTTATAATTTTCCTTGAGCCAAGGAATAATAATTGATGTGTCAAGTCCTCCAGAATATGCAAGAACTACCTTTTTGATATTTTTCTTATCCATTTTTATTTCCTCCGATGAAAGAATATTCATTTTTATGAAAGTATTATATAACCTTATTCTCTGTTTGTCAAGTACTTTTTAAATATTTTTTCATCTTTTTTATATATATTGGCATTTCTGCTTCAATCTTCAGCCTTATGAATGAATATTTTGTGAATATTTATGTATATTTATGCATTTAATTTGAATAAATGAATAACTATTTTTAAGCATTTTAAACAAATGTACGCTTTTGTTTTTGTTTATATTTACTATTTATATAAATGAAAAGAACCGCGAAAATCGCGGTTCTTTTTATCAAAATTATTATCCACCAAAGCTTTCGTTTATAAGCTTCCAAGAAACTGTTTTAGCTTCGCCTTCTGCAATATCGTAGTTGAGGTAGGTTATAACTCCATTGCTATCAACCACGTAGCCACAACAGTTAAGCTCAAGTATATCGGATTTGATGTTTCTGATGATAGTTTCAATACTTGCATAGCCAGCGCCTGTCATATCAGCTGCAATAGTGGAATCACCTACTGTTGCCTTTCCATCAACTACTGTAATTGGAGCTTCTGAAGGAGCGGCACTTACTACCACACCATATTGAAGTGTTGTTCCTGTCATTTGTTCATACTTTGCAAGTGCATTGTAATTTATTGAAATGCCAAATGTGATTGAATAATCATCTGTTTCAGTTGCTGAAATTCCTAAGTTTTCAAACATTGCACCATACTCGTCAACTGATATTTCAGTGTCGCAGTACTTACATATGTGAAGAACAGACATATTTGCGTAGTAGTCAACAACATCTAATTTGTTTTCGCCAAATGCAAGCTTTAGTTCTTCTGTATGCTCAGCGTCATCTTTAATTTCAAATTTGCCGCACTCTACTCTTTGACAAGTTCCACAGCACTTGTTGTCAGGGTCGTCGGATGCAATATTGTGAATGCCGTCGTAGAATGCATCACAGTAGTTATTACCGCATACGATGTAAATCATATTCCTTGCGTTGTCATAGGTTGTAGGGTCAGACAAATAGGTTTGGTAAGAAATTATTTGTGTTCTATCGTCTTTAAAGTGGTTATTATGACCATAAGCATTGGCGGTATTCTCT
>JAZNFR010000027.1:0-3704 GCA_045576055.1 Eubacteriales bacterium | reverse complement strand
TGAATCAAAGGACATTGCGAAAATGGTTAATAATACTATTATTATTGACCACCATCGCCAAACGGCAGAATTCCAAAAAGAGCCTATAATTTCATATATTGAAACATCGGCATCAAGCACCTGTGAAATCGTTACAGAAATTCTTGAGCAGGCTCTTCCTATGCAAACACTTCTTTTGCAAGAGGCGAATGCTCTTTATGCAGGTATCTTGCTTGATACAAAGAATTTCCAAAAGGGCGCAGGAACAAAAACACATGGCGCTGCTATGTACCTAAAGGACAACGGCGCTTCATATGAAAATGTTCAAGATCTATTTAAATCTAATATTTCAGATTATAAGAAAGAAGCATCATTTGGCGAAAAGATAGAGGTTTATCGTAATTGCATGGCAATTGCACTAAACCCATACGGCAAGGATGCAACTGATAAGATTCTAGCGGCAAAGGTGGCAGATAACCTACTTGGACTTGAGGATGTTTCAGCTTCGTTTGTTCTAGTTCAAATTGACAACGTGGTTCACATTTCTGCTCGTTCAAACGGCACAATCAACGTACAGCTTATACTTGAAAAGCTCAATGGTGGCGGAAGATATGACGCAGCAGGCGCACAGGTCAAGGGCTCCAATGTTGGTGATACTCTTGTTACACTTAAAGAAGCAATTGACTCATACATCAATCCGGAGGGATAATTATGAAGGTAGTTTTATTACAAGACGTAAAATCGCAAGGCAAAAAGAATGATATAATCGAGGTTTCCGAGGGATATGCAAGAAACTTCTTGTTCCCAAAGAAGCTTGCCGTTGTTGCTGATGCCAAGGCGGTTAATGACATAAAAAATAAAAAGAGCTCAGAGGCTCACAAAATCGAGGTTGAAAGAGAAAACGCAAAAAAGGTTGCGGAAAAGCTTTCCGAGACAACAGTTACCATCGTTGCTGATGGTGGTAAGGACGGCAAGTTCTATGGCGCTGTTACCTCAAAGGACATTGCTGAAGCATTAAAGAGCCAAGCAGGTATTGATGTTGACAAAAGAAAGGTTGTGCTTGATGCACCAATCAAGGCTTTTGGCTCATATAAAATAGACATTAAGCTTTTTCAAGAGATTACTGGAAAGGTTACTGTAAGCGTTAAGGAGAAATAAATGGACATTTTACAAAAGAAAATGCCGTATTCCCTAAACGCAGAGCAGAGTGTTCTTGGTTCTATTATAATAGACCCAGAATGCTTTGATGATATTGCGCAAATTATAAAGGTTGATGACTTCTACCTTGAAATCCATAGGGAAATATACGGCGCAATGCTTGATTTTAAATATCACAGCAAGCCGATGGACGTTGTTACTCTTGTAAACGCCCTTGTTTCTAACGGAGTTTATGAGGATGAGGCAGCTGCGCGCTCGTATATCAAGCTCTTGGTTGACGTAATTCCAACAAGCGCAAATGCAAGGGACTACGCAAAAATTGTATTTGATAAGAGCGTTTTGAGACGACTAATTGATGCGGCTGATTCCATTCAAAAGGATGCATATTCTGAGGGCGACAAGGTTGAAAATGTTGTCGACGCGGCAGAGCAAAGAATATTTGAAATTGCACAAAATAACGAAAAAAGAGACTTCGTTCATATTAAGGACGTAATCGTTCAAACATATAGCCGCTTGAAGGAGCTTCAAGAGGAGGGCGCAGAGGAAAAGCTAGGCTTGAAGACTGAATATGCCGATCTTGATAGAGTAGTTGTTGGCTTTGGCAAGGGCGATTTAATTATCGTTGGCGCACGTCCTGGTGTTGGTAAAACATCATTCTGCCTAAACCTTGCAACAAACATTGCAAAAAAATCGGGCAAGTCCGTTTGTATTTTCTCACTCGAAATGTCAAACGAGCAGCTTGTATCAAGAATTATCGCATCCGAGGCGCTTGTTGATTCTAAGAAATTAAGAACTGGCAAGCTTGATTCACGCGACTGGGATAATATTGCAAACGCGGCATCAGCTTTGTCCGAGGCAAACATCTACATAGATGACACAACAAATATTTCAATTACAGCAATGAAGGCAAAGCTAAGAAGAGTAAAGAATCTCGGCTTGGTTGTTGTCGACTACCTACAGCTTATGGAATCAGAAAAGGGACGCAAGGACGGCTCTCGTGTTAACGAAATTGCCGAAATTTCAAGAGGTCTTAAGATTCTAGCTAAGGAGCTTAATGTTCCTGTTATCACCTGTTCACAGCTCTCTCGTGGAACAGAAAAGGAAAAGGAAAGAAAGCCAATGCTATCCGACCTTCGCGATTCGGGCTCTATTGAGCAGGATGCGGATATGGTTATCTTCTTGTCACGCGACTATTACGGAAACGACCCCGACAAGGCGAACACCGTTGATGTCATAGTTGCAAAGAACCGTCATGGTGAGCTTGGCACAGTTCAAATGAGCTGGCTCGGTCAATACACAAAGTTTTCATCATTGGAAACAAATTTAAGTGAGGAATAAAATGAGTAAGGAAAGATACATCGATAGATTTTTTGACGATGAGAACTTCGACAAAATCTATCTAAATGATAACAGTGGAAAGGAAATAGAGTTTGAGCAGGTTGCAACCGTTGACTATGACGCAAACTATTATGCTATTCTTTATCCACTTACAAAGATTGAAGGCTTGGGCGAGAACGAGGCACTTGTTTTCTTGATTGATGAGGAAAACGACTGCTTAGTTTATGTGGAGGAAGACGAAATCGCAAATGCGGTATTTGAGGTTTATTTGTCTTCTCTTGACGAGGACGAGGAATAATAGATTTAGCCTTCCTAAAATGGAAGGCTAAATTTTAATAATCAACACCCATTGTCGATAAAATGATAAAAAAGAGAGGAAACGGTATGGAAAATATGTTTTTACCAATAACAAAAAACGAGTGCCTTGCCCGTGGATGGGACGAGGTCGATTTCGTTTACGTAAATGGCGATGCCTATGTTGACCATCCATCCTTTGGTGCGGCAATTATTACAAGAGTTTTGGAGGATGCAGGCTTTAGGGTTGCGTTCTTGGCGCAGCCAAACTATAAATCAGTAGACGACTTTAAGCGCTTTGGAAAGCCACGACTTGGATTTTTAGTTAGCGCTGGAAACATTGACTCAATGGTTGCGCATTACACAGCCTCGAAGAAAAGACGTTCGTATGATTACTATTCGGCTGGTGGAAAAATGGGCGCACGTCCCGACCGTGCTGTTATAGTTTACTGCAATAGAATAAGAGAAGCATATGGAGATGTGCCGATCATCATCGGTGGCATTGAGGCTTCCTTGAGGCGCTTTGCCCACTATGATTATTGGGATAACAAAATCAGACGCTCCATCCTTGTTGATTCGCGCGCGGATATTTTGACTTATGGAATGGGCGAAAAAATAATTTTAAGAATTGCCACACTGCTTGACCGTGGAGTGCCAATAAAGAAAATTAGAGCCGAGCGCGGTTGCGTTTACCTCTCAAAGATTGAGGATGAGGTGCATTTTCCAATCGGCGCAGAGTTCGATTTCAATAAAATCAAAGAAGATAAAAGAGAATATGCCCGTGCGTTTGGGATTCAATATAAGAATCAAGATGCAATTAATGGAAAAGCTATTGTCGAATATTATGACAATAAAAAGCTCGTCCAAAATCCACCAGAGTTCCCTCTAGAAAGAGAGGAGCTTGATAAGGTTTATGCTCTTCCATATGCAAGGAC
>JAZNFR010000026.1:0-1630 GCA_045576055.1 Eubacteriales bacterium | reverse complement strand
TATGCTCTTTATGACATAAAAGAGGGCGAAAATATTATAAAATACGGAAATCCAATTGGACACGCAACTGCCGATATAAAAAAGGGTGAGCACGTGCACACCCACAATATGAAAACTAACCTATCTGGCGAGCTTACATATGAATATTCGGGTGGTGTTGCCTATTCATATAGCGAGAGTGATAAAACATTTCTCGGTTATATGCGTGAAAATGGCGACGTTGGTATAAGAAACGAGATTTGGATTATACCAACCGTCGGTTGCGTAAATAAAATTGCAGAAAAGCTAGCTTCACTTACAGGCGCTTTTGCATATACTCATCCGTTTGGTTGTTCACAGCTAGGAGACGACCAAAAAACAACTCAGCTTGTTTTAAAGGGACTTGTTAACCATCCAAATGCCGGTGGTGTTTTAGTGCTTGGCTTGGGCTGTGAAAACAACAATATAGTTGAGTTTAAGAAGGTGCTTGGCGCGTGGAATGATGATAGAGTCAAATTTCTTAACTGCCAAGACTATAGCGACGAGATTGGCGAGGGTGTTAAGCTCATTGACGAATTAAAGAAATACGCCTCAAAATTTGCAAAAACGCCAGTACCTGTGTCTAAATTGCGCGTTGGATTAAAGTGTGGTGGTAGTGATGGTTATAGTGGAATTTCAGCGAATCCATTACTTGGTCGATTTAGCGACACACTTACCTCATTTGGTGGCTCTGTGGCACTTACTGAGGTGCCAGAGATGTTCGGTGCTGAGCATCTTTTGATGGAAAGAGCTGAAAACGAAGAGGTATTCAATAATACTGTTTCTCTAATTAACAATTTTAAGAATTACTATGTTTCACACAATCAAGTGGTCTATGAAAACCCATCCCCTGGCAACAAGGCAGGCGGAATTACAACACTTGAGGAAAAATCTCTTGGTTGTATTCAAAAGGGTGGCGCTTGTGTTGTTCGCGATGTGCTCGACTATGGCGATACACTGAAAAAATCGGGGCTTTCTCTTTTGAACGGCCCAGGTAATGACATTGTGGCTATTACCAATTTAACTGCTTGTGGCGTACATATGATACTTTTCACCACCGGTCGTGGCACACCTCTTGGTGCACCTGTGCCAACTGTTAAGGTTGCGACAAACAATGGCTTAGCGACCAAAAAATCAGCTTGGATTGATTTCGATGCTTCCCCTACACTTTTAGGCAAGGATTTAGATGATGAGTTCTTTGACTACGTACTAAGCGTAGCGAGTGGAAAAGAAACCAAGAATGAAGAAAACGGATACCGTGAAATTTCAATTTTCAAGGACGGAGTTACACTATGAAAACTATAATTAATGATGAATTTTTACTAAATACAAAAACAGCAAAGGAGCTATACGAGATAGCAAAGGATATGCCAATTATCGACTATCACTGCCATCTTGACCCTAAGCTTATTGCTATTGACTATAAGTTTGACAATTTGGGCGAGCTTTTCCTCGGTGGCGACCACTACAAATGGCGTATGATGCGTTCCTTTGGAATTGACGAAAAATATGTGACAGGAGATGCTACATTTAAAGAAAAATTTAAGGCTTTTGCCACTGCCTTACAATATGCTATAGGCAATCCTCTTTACCACTGGACACATTTAGAATT
>JAZNFR010000025.1:0-1587 GCA_045576055.1 Eubacteriales bacterium | reverse complement strand
AATTGTATTTGCTTTTATTTTAACTTCTATTTTCCTTGTTTCTGTTTTTGCTGTTTCTGCTTTGGCTGCAAACACAAATACCAGCATTATATGGGACGACCCTCGTTGTTATACAATTAACGAGGATAACGAATCCGTGACCATCACTGGTGTAATTATAAACAAGTCTAAAACATCAGATTTTGAAATTCCCGAAAGCATTTTTGTAAAGCTCGAGGATGGTACTGGTAAATCATTCCCAGTAACCGCAATCGACAAGGATGCTTTCCGTGATAATGCTGATAGAATATATGGTGAGCTTACCATTCCGGTAACAATTACCTCAATAGGCGATAATGCATTTGCTGGCACGCACATTTCTGGCGCTCTTGTTATTCCAAACAGTGTTACCCACTTAGGTGTTGGTGCTTTTTCCGGATTAAAAGAAGAAATCTCTTCCTTAACAATTTCATCATCTTTAGTAGAAATTCCTGAAAAAGCATTTTACGAATCAAATATTGCCGGACAGTTAAACATTCCTTCAACTGTAACATCTATTGGAAAATATGCTTTTACTAGAACAAAAATTGCCAACACCCTCAACATCCCTTCGTCTGTTACAACCATTGGTGAGCGTGCTTTTGAGGGATGTGACAAAATAGAGAAAATTGTATTATATAAGATTCAAGGATTGGCTCAATCTAATTCCCAAGCAGTTGGAAATTATGCCTTTTATAATTGCACAGCAGTAACCGATTTAACTCTTGGAACTGGGGTTACTTCTATTGGTAATTACGCATTTGCTAATACATCTTCTTTGACAAACATTTATTATAACGCAACTGAAATTAATGATTTAACATCCTCATCGTATGCTTTCTATTTATCGGGATTAGATGCTGATGGTATATCACTTTCAGTCGGCGAGAATGTAACCAAAATCCCTGGTTATCTTTTCCACGTGGACAAGGTTGCAAATTCAGCAAGACTTAGACAAATCACATTCAAGGGCAACCTTTGCACTTCAATTGGTTCATATGCTTTTTCTAATTCTTATTATTTAGACAAGGTTGTTTTTCCTAACAGCATAACTAAAATTGGTACTAGTGCTTTTGAAAACTGCTATTCTCTTGCTAGTGTAACATTAGGAACTTCACTTGCAACTATTGATTCAAACGCTTTTAAAAATTGTTATAAGCTAGTAGAGGTTTATAACCTTTCTACCACTCTCACGGTTGAACAAAAGCTTGGATCAGGTGATTTAGGATACATAGGTGCGTATGTACGCGATATATATACTTCTCAATCTGAGCAAAGCAATTTAATTTTTACAGACGACGGATTTGTATTGTACGAAGGAGACATTTGCTTCCTACTTTCCTATGTCGGCTCTAGTAGAAATGTTGTTTTCCCCGAACGCTGCAATGGCAGACCTTATGAAATTTATGAGCGAGCATTATATGAATATCCTTTGGAAATAAGCCTTGTTTTATCAAATGGTGTTACCTCTATTGCAAAGTATGCTTTCCAAAAGGCTAATATTAATGGTGCTCTTGTAATTCCGGACAGTGTTACAACTATCGAAGAAGAAGCTTTTGCAAATTGCAA
>JAZNFR010000024.1:0-1588 GCA_045576055.1 Eubacteriales bacterium | reverse complement strand
GTCGGGCAGATAATTTGTGGCATTTTAGGTGATAAAATCAAGCCTAAAATAATGATTTTGTGTGGCATAGCCTTAGCGGCTGTGTGCAACATATCATTCTTTTTTACAAGCGATATACTTTTAATGACTATAATTTGGGGCATAAATGGCTTTGCACACGCAATGTTTTGGCCACCTATTGTAAGGCTAATGTCCCTAAATTTAACCGAGGTAGAATATTCCTACGCATCGGTTAGGGTAACCTGGGGCTCTTCAATTGCGACAATTGCGCTATACCTACTTTGCCCTCTCCTACTATTTGTAGTAAGCTGGCGCGTAATAATGCTAATTTGTGCGTTTGTTGGACTTGCTATAATGGTGGTGTGGATAATTCTTGCACCTAAGCTTTTTGAGGGAAAAGATGTAAATTTAGACACTGCATCCCCCAAAAACCAAGCCGAAAAGAAAAAGGAAGGCTTGCCACTGCCAAAATTTGCAATATTGCCACTTGTACTAATAATGATAGCTATAGTTTTTCAAGGGGCGCTTCGCGATGGGGTAACGACTTGGATGCCATCATATCTACACGAGGTATTTAATTTAGGTGAGGAGTTTTCAATTTTCATAACTGTAATTTTGGCAGTCTTTAGTATGATTAGCTTTACAGTATTTGATTTTGTAAACAGGCGCTTTTTCAAGGACGAGATCTTCACCGCCGGCTTTATATTCACCTTAGCCGCCGTTTGCGGTGTGGCGCTATATCTATCTAACATTTTTGGCATAGCAATTTTGTCAATTCTATTTATGGCACTTTTAGTTGCCTGTATGCACGGCACAAATTTAATGCTGATTGCAATAGCACCTAAGCGCTTTAAAAACACGGGTAAGGTTGCAACCTACTCTGGAATTATGAATGCGTGTACCTATGTTGGTGCAGCGATTTCAATCTACGGCTTTTCTGCCCTTAGTGACTGGGGTACAACAATATTGATTTGGGCAGTTATTTCACTAGTTGCCACACTAATTTGCTACGGCACGGTGAAAAGATGGCGCAGATTTAGACAAGAGTTTGATGAAAAGGAAGAAAAATAAAATGGACACAAAAGAAATACTCAAAAAAATGACACTTGATGAAAAAATCTATCATCTAGTGCAAATGACAACAATGACTTATCTAAAGGCTGATGGCACTGATATTGTAACAGGACCAAGCAGCACAATGAAGCTAGATAAGGAATATATCTACGATGTAGGTACACTTTTAAATCTTGTTGGCGCACAAACAATGATTGATGCGCAAACAAATTTCTTAAATCATAGCAAAAAGAAGATTCCACCTATCTTTATGCAGGATGTAATCCACGGCCACCGCACGCTTTACCCTATCAACCTCGGCATTGCAGCATCCTTTGATAAGCAGCTTGCACACGATGTTGCTAAGATGGCAGCATATGAGGCAAGTCTTGATGGTGTTAGCGTTGCATTTGCCCCAATGGTTGACCTTGTGCGCGACCCACGCTGGGGACGTGTTATGGAGTCAAGCGGTGAGGACCCATACCTAAATAGCGAAATGGCATATGCAACCGTAAAGGGCTTTCAGGGTGATATG
>JAZNFR010000023.1:0-2639 GCA_045576055.1 Eubacteriales bacterium | reverse complement strand
CTAAAAAAACTGTTTTATTAACTAAAATTATCAAGGAATTTAATCTTGAAACTATATATGCACCCGATAATATTGGCGAAATTCTACTCACCCGTGCCGAAATACATCGTCCTGGTCTTCCATTGACTGGATTCTTTGATTATTTTGATCCGCTAAGACTCCAAATTATTGGGCTTGTTGAATCAATTTATCTACAAAAGCTTGACCCTAAAACAAGATACGAAAGAATTCGTGCATTTATGGAAAAACGCCCTGTTTGCATTGTTTTAGCAAGAGATATTGAGCCTTTCCCAGAGATGCTTGAGTTGGCAAAGGAATTCGAAATTCCACTTCTCAACACAAAAATTTCAACTAATAGCTTTGTTTCAAATATCATTTCAACACTTAACGTCGAGCTTGCCCCTACCATCACACGTCACGGTGTTTTAGTTGAGGTTTATGGCGAGGGTGTTCTTATCCTTGGTGAAAGCGGTATAGGTAAAAGTGAAACCGCTATTGAGCTTATTAAAAGAGGCCATCGCCTGATTGCCGACGATGCAGTTGAAATTAGTAAGGTATCAGAAAAAACCTTGGTTGGACGCGCACCTGCTGTAATTCGTCATTATTCTGAGCTTCGTGGTATTGGTCTTATTGATGTGCGCCGTATTTTTGGTATGGGTGCTGTTAAAGAGACTGAAAAAATCCAGCTTGTTATTAATCTTGAGCGATGGGTTGATGGAAAAGCGTATGATAGAATGGGACTTGACAACGAAACCGTATCAATTCTTGGCATTGAAATTCCATCTATTACTATTCCTGTTAGCCCTGGACGAAACCTTTCTGTTGTTCTTGAAATCGCAGCTATGAACTCGCGCCTTAAAAGAATGGGCTACAATACTGCTGAAGAATTCAACAAAAGACTTGAAGAAATTTACAAAATGCAATAAAAAAAGCACCATTTGGTGCTTTTTTTATTCCTCTATTGTTATGTGATAAAGTCTTGATGGATATGAAAAATGATCATAGTCAAGCCAAAAGCCTGCATTCATTAGTGCTGCGCCAAGATATAGCTCACTTGAACCATTAATTCTATAGAAAGCATCTTCCTTTAAGCCTCTAACCTTTACAGTTTCTGGAGGTACTGTACATACAGATTCATATGCAACTGCACAAACAAGCGCTTCTCTTTTATCCTCACTAACAACCTCCCAAGCGCAGTAACGACTTTCCTCCGGTGTGTAAGGGGATATGAGTCTATAATAATCTCCGAATTGAATCAAGTCATAATATTGATTAAACTCTACTATTTGACGCTTAATTTCCTCTTTTTCTTCATCAGTCATCTTTGTAATATCAAGTTCAAGTCCATAGGTGCCAAAATATGCTACATTTCCTCTTGTTTTTAGTGGCGTAACTCTAGCATTTCCATGGTTTGGGCAAACGGAAACGTGTGCGCCCATTGTTCTTACAGGATATGCAAATGAAGTGCCGTATTGAATCTTTAATCTATTTATTGCATCTGTGTTATCGCTTGTCCATACCTGTGGCATATAATAAAGCATACCAAAGTCGAAGCGTCCGCCACCACCAGAGCAGCTCTCAAACAAGATATCAGGGAATGAGGTAACTACTCTTTCAAGCAGCTCATAAACACCAAGCATATATCTATGATATATCTCGCCTTGTCTCTCCTTTGGAAGATCTACACTATATAAATCAGTTAGATGTCTATTAAAATCCCATTTTAGGTATTTGATATTTGCGCTATTTAACACCTTTGCCATTTGCTCATAAATGTTATCACGTACTTCCTTGCGTGTCATGTCGAGAACCAACTGATTTCTTGACATTTGTGGGTCACGACCTGAAATTTTGAAGCAATAATCAGGGTGCTCACGATATAAAACACTGTCCTCAGAAATACATTCAGGCTCAAACCAAATACCGAATTCGAGACCTTCATCATTTACTCTTTTAACAAGATTTGCAAGAGTTCCTTGAAGCTTTTCCTCGTTTACAAACCAGTCGCCAAGTGATGTATGGTCGTCATCTCTGTGTCCGAACCAACCATCATCCATTACTAAAAGCTCAACTCCTATTTTAGCAGCATCCTTCGCCATACTAACAAGCTTATCAGCATTAAAATCAAAGTATGTAGCCTCCCAGTTGTTGATAAGAACAGGACGTCTTGTATTTTTATATTTACCACGGCAAAGATTGTTTCTTACTGCCTTATGATAGCAGTTAGAAAGCTTGCCAAAGCCTTCATTACTATATACCAAAGCCACCTCAGGGGTTGAAAAAGCTTCATTTGGGTCTATTGCAAAACAAAAGTCCTCAGGGTTAATACCTGCAACTACCCTTGTCATTTCGTGCTGATCCTTCTCAGCAGAAATTATAAAATTGCCGCTATAAACAAGTCCTACACCATATGCACCTCCACGTTCCTCATTAGCATCCTTGTCGCAAAGGATAACAAATGGGTTTTCATGATGGCTTGATGCTCCACGCACGCTTGATACAGTTGATTTGAAATGCGAAACTCTTGTTCTTTCAAGCTGTCTTTCACGCATGTGTGCACCATGAAAATGAATCATATCATAGTTACCGTTTGGTAAGTCAAGAGTTAGAGAAAGCGCCTTGTTTAACTTTATTTGCTT
>JAZNFR010000022.1:0-6305 GCA_045576055.1 Eubacteriales bacterium | reverse complement strand
GAGTTAGCTTCGTAAGAGAGGACTTTATAAAATTAGTTATAGGATGTGGAATATTCTACATTGTTTTAAGAATTATTGATACCTGTGCTAATTTTTATATGGCATCAGTCGGACACATTATGGGAACAAAAATCGAAACCGATATGCGCCACGATTTGTTCTCACATTTGAACAAGCTTTCGTTTTCCTACTACGACAACACAAAGATAGGAACCTTGATGTCGCGTATGACCTCAGACCTATTTGATATTACAGAATTTGCGCACCACTGCCCAGAGGAATATTTCATTTCTGGAATCAAGCTAATATGCGCATTCACTATCCTTTGCACGATAAATGTACCACTTACATTAATTATTTTCGCGTCGATTCCTTTTATCATTTTCTCTCTTGCTTTCTTTAGAAAAAGAATGAAAAATGCATTTAAGGAATCACGCGAGCAAACTGGTCTTATCAACTCACAAATTGAGGACAGTCTTCTTGGAATTAGGGTTGTTAAATCCTTTGCAAACGAAGACGTTGAAGAAGAAAAGTTCGACAAGAGCAACAAAAAGCTACTAAAGGTCAAGAGCAAGGCTTATTACACAATGGGTGGTTTCCAATCAACTACTCGTCTATTTGATGGACTTATGTATATTCTCGTTGTTGTTGCTGGTGGTCTTTTCCTTGCACACGGCAAAATTTCAATAGCTGACTACTCTGTTTATTTACTTTTCGTATCAACATTATTAACCTCGATACGCAGAATTGTTGAATTTTCCGAGCAGTTTCAACGCGGAATTACGGGCATTGACCGTTTTGTTGAAATAATGGATATTGAGCCTGAGATTCAAGACTCAAAGAATGCAAAGAAACTAGAAAACGTCAAGGGACGTGTTGATTTTAATAGTGTAACCTTCAAATATACTACCGAAGGAAAAGAGGTTTTAACCGACCTTAATTTAAGTGTTTCAGCAGGTGAATCAATCGCGCTTGTTGGTCCTAGTGGTGGTGGAAAAACAACTCTCTGCTCATTGATTCCTAGATTTTATGAGGTTAACTCTGGTGAGATAACAATTGATGGAACAAATATAAAAGATGTAACCCTCGAATCCTTGCGTGAAAACATTGGCGTTGTAGCGCAGGATGTATATCTATTCTCGGGTAGCGTTAAAGAAAATATTGTTTATGGAAAGAAGAATGCAACCGACGAAGAAATAATCGAGGCTGCAAAGCTCGCTGGAGCTCATGAATTCATTCTATCCTTGCCCGACGGTTATGATACCTATGTTGGCGAACGTGGCGTTAAGCTATCTGGTGGACAAAAGCAACGAATCTCTATTGCGAGAGTGTTCCTGAAAAATCCTCCTATTCTTATTCTAGACGAAGCAACAAGTGCCTTAGATAATGAAAGTGAAAGAATTGTACAGGCTTCTCTTGAAAAACTATCTAATGGAAGAACAACATTTACTATCGCACATCGATTGACAACTATAAAAAATGCAGATAGAATTCTTCTTCTCACCGAAAACGGAATTGAGGAAAGTGGCACACACAAGGAGCTAATAGAAAAAGGTGGCACTTATGCTGACCTATATAAGCTTTATTCACAAGATTAAAATAAAAAATCGAGCACAATGTGCCCGATTTTTTATTTGCTTTATTCTTATTCTCTTGGGAACTTAGCATATGCGAAGAATGAGTAAAGTGTAGCAAATACATACTCAACGCCTACGCAAGCACCAGCGATCATTGGGAAGTAGAATGAGAAGTAAGGCTCGTCAGTTACAACAGTAACTAACAATAGAACGATAGCAACAATTGCTGGGATAGCAACTAAAAGTGCTGCTGTGAAAATTGTAAATATAGCTGGAACAGCTGTTGGGTATTTACCAGTCTTATTTACTGTGCAATCATCACTGTCGCCAATGAATGCCCTAAACTTAATTCCGCCAAGTGACCAAATGTAAGAGATACATGCAAATGCAAGGTATCCTACAGTGATTGATGACAAGAATAGGCCAGAAAGAACGTATACAAAGAGAATGAAAGGCCATGAGAAAAAGTAGATTACTACTTGTGATGCATGCTTAACCTTTTGTCCCTCATCTGTTACAACCTTGTGCCAGCCTGTTGTTAATGAGAAGTTAATTCTCAAGAACAATGCAGAAAGAAGCATAATAATGCCGATAAACAAGCTGATAAGTTGGAATGGAACAAAAACAAGAGCAGTGATAACTGCAAATGGTTTTGACATTAACTTATACTTCTTAAAGCTAAATGCTTCTTTAAAAATTGCCATTGCGCGGTCGAAATAGTTAATTTCGAATAATTCCATAATGTCTCTCCTCCTTATTTTTTCAATATTATATCACAATATTCTATGTTTTTCAACCCTTTTCAACAATTTTATTTTCTCTGCCCTTTTTAGTTTTTTTATCTGATATTCTCTTCTTTGTGCTTCTTTTGCAGTTTCGAATTCCTCGTAATAAACAATTTTCACAGGCAAACGTGAGCGTGTATACTTCGCGCCCTTACCATCATTATGAGCTTTTAATCTTTTTTCTAGGTCGTTTGTCCAACCACAATAAAGTGTGCCATCAGCACATTCTAATATATATGTATAGTTCATAACAAATATGCCACCTATTTTGCAGGTGGCATACTCCTTTTTATTCTTCTTCAATAATTACTGAAATGCCTAATTCCTTTAGGTCGTCTGGGTTTGCAAAGGATGGGCACTTTGACATAATTTCTGATGCGTTTTGTGCCTTAGGGAATGCAATAACATCACGAATATCCTCAAGACCTAAGAGCAAGGTAACAAGTCGGTCAAGGCCAAATGCAAGACCACCGTGAGGTGGAACACCATACTTAAACGCGTCAAGTAAAAATCCAAACTTCTCTTGTGCGTCCTCTTTTGAAATTCCGAGAACTGAGAACATATGCTCTTGCATTTCTGTTGTGTTGATTCTTATAGAACCACCACCGAGCTCTGTGCCATTAAGAACGATGTCGTATGCACGTGCTCTTACTCTACCTGGATCGCTATCAATATATTGATAGTCCTCAACCATAGGAGCAGTAAATGGATGATGCATTGCATAGAATCTTCCATCCTCCTCGCTATACTCAAAGAGTGGGAATTCAGTAACCCAAAGGAACTTAAAGTCAAATGGATCGCACAGACCTAAACGCTTAGCACACTCACAGCGGAGAGCACCAAGAGTATCGAAAACAACCTTGTTTTTATCAGCAACAACAAGAATAAGGTCGCCAACCTCTACGCCAAGTCTTTCGTTAATAGCGTTATTTTCTGCCTCGGTTAAGAATTTAGCATAGGATGATGAGATTTCGCCATTGTTATTTTTAAGCCAAGCAAGACCCTTTGCGTGATAGTGCTTCGCTTTTTCAGTTAGCTGGTCGATTTCTTTTCTTGAAAACTTAGCGCCACCCTTAACGTTGATTGCTCTTACAGAGCCACCTCCTTGAACTGCGCCACTAAACACCTTAAATTCGCTATTTTCAACGATATCGGAAATGTTTGTAAGCTCAAAGCCGAAACGAATATCAGGCTTGTCTGAGCCATATCTTTCCATAGCCTCGTGCCAAGTCATACGAAGGAACGGGGTTTTTAGCTCCTTACCCATAAAGTTTTTAAAAATGTATGCAAGGAATCCCTCGTTGATTGTCATAATTTCCTCTTCGTCAGTGAAGGAAATTTCCATATCTATTTGAGTGAACTCTGGTTGACGGTCTGCTCGCAAGTCCTCATCACGGAAGCAACGAGCGATTTGAATGTAACGGTCAAAGCCTGAATACATTAGAAGCTGCTTATAAATTTGTGGAGATTGTGGAAGTGCGTAGAAGTTGCCCTTATGTACACGGCTAGGAACTAGGTAGTCACGTGCGCCCTCCGGAGTTGGACGGATAAGGTTTGGTGTTTCAACGTCGATAAATCCATTCTCATTAAAGTAATTTCTTGTAAGATTTGTGATTTTTGAACGTGCAATAATATTGCCCTGCATTGATGGACGGCGAAGGTCCAAATATCTGTGCTTCATACGAAGCTCAGCCTTTACTTCACCACTATCGGTAATTTCGAATGGTGGTGTTTGAGCCTTGTTAAGAATCTTAAACTCGTCAACAACGATTTCAATATCGCCTGTTGGGATATTTTTATTGATAGTTGCTCTTTCACGAACAACGCCCTTTGCCATAAGAACAAACTCAGCTCTTACAACGAAAGCCTTATCAAAGATTTCCTTTTCTGTATTCTCGTCAAATGCGAGCTGAACAATGCCTGTACGGTCACGTAGGTCAATAAAGATAAGTGAGCCTAGGTCTCTTTGCTTTTGTGCCCAACCAAGAACAGTTACTCTTTTGCCGATATCATTTTTTGTTAGCGTACCACAGTAATGGGTGCGCTTATCATTTTTTTCAAAAATGTCCATATTTCCTCCATTATTTACCAAGCATAATTTGGCAAACATTGTCTATTTCAATTTCTTCTTGTGAGCTTTCGGCCATATTCTTAAGCTGTGCCTTGCCACATTCAAGCTCAGAATCGCCTAATATTAGGGTGTATTTAGCGCCAATTTTGTCGGCATATTTCATTTGTGCCTTTAGACTTCTTGCGCTAATATCACATTCGGCATAAACGCCATTGTTTCTTAGATTTGCAACAATTGAAAGTGCTTTTTTTCTTGCATTCTTACCCATTGGAGCGATATAAAGAAGTGGTTCGTTTTCCTTTAGTTCGCTCACACCTGAAGCCTCCATTGCTAGGATAAGACGTGTAAGTCCCATACCGAATCCAATGCCTGGAAGTGATGGCCCACCTAACTGCTCCATAAGTCCGTCGTAACGTCCACCACCACAAATTGTGCTTTGAGCACCGATGCTATCGCAAATAAATTCAAATACTGTTTTTGTGTAATAGTCAAGACCACGAACAATTTTAGGGTCAACAATATATTCAATGCCTTGTGCCTCTAGATAGCTCTTTAGATCCTCAAAGTGCTCATGACACTCATCGCAAAGGTGGTCAATTGTTTTTGGCGCCCCCTTAGCAAGCTCTGAGCAAATTGGGCTCTTACAGTCGAGCACACGAAGTGGGTTGGTCTTTAAGCGCTCTTGACAGGTTGGGCAAAGCTCCTCCTCATGAGATTTAAAATACTCAACCAAAGCCTCTCTATATTTAGGTCTGCAGTTTGGACAGCCTATTGAGTTGATATGGAGTGAAACACCTTTGATTTCGAGACCATTAATAAGCTCATTTGCAAGGGCGATAACTGTTGCGTCAGCACTTGCATCTTGAGTACCAAACATTTCAGTTCCGAATTGGAAAAACTCACGGCTTCTTCCTGCTTGTGGCTTTTCGTAGCGGAAGCAGTTTATTAAATAGTAGTAGCGAAGCGGCATAGCATCTGATGTTTTACCGTTCTCAATTATTGAACGAACAACGGAAGCGGTACCCTCTGGGCGAAGCGCAAACACCCTACCCTCTCTATCTTCAAAAGTGTACATTTCCTTTTGAACAACGTCAGTTACCTCGCCAACGCCTCTCTTAAATAATGCAAGCTCCTCAAATGTAGGTGTTCTTACCTCACCGAAGCCATAAAGGGCTGCAACCTCTCTTGCCTTATTTTCTATTTTTTGCCAAACAAGTGCATCCTTTGGAAAAATGTCCATCGTGCCTCTTGGCTTTTGAATTTTTGTTGCCATTATTAACCTCACAGTCTAGCTAAACGCGCATATGATATAATTAAGATTACACTATATTATAACAATCTTTACCCATTATGTCAATATTTTAAAAAGGAAAAATAAAAAATGTCGGTCAAAAACCGACATTTAATATCTAACTAAACCTGTGCTTCTTCTGCAACATCAGAAAATTCAGCTGTTTCAAGACCATCAAAATACGCCTTGATAACTGCGCCCTCAAGCTCACTTCTAAATTCAGCGTTGATTGGGTGAACGATATCTCTATAAGTTCCATCTGGATTTTTACGGCTTGGCATTACGATAAAGAACTTATCTCTTGCATTGATAACCTTGATATCATGAACTGCAAGTGCGCCGTCAAATGTTACAGAAACAACCGCCTTCATTGGGCCCTCGTTAAAAAACTTTCTAATTTTAATATCCGTGATAACCATCTTTTTTCTCCTCTTGTGCGATAGGTAAAATTTACCTTTAATTTCTTGACAATTCAATTATATCAATCAATTGTGAACATTTTTAGTACAAAATGAAATAAATGTGTGAAATATTGTAAAAAAATAACAAAAATCTGTAACTTTTTAATATAATATGGGGGA
>JAZNFR010000021.1:0-21599 GCA_045576055.1 Eubacteriales bacterium | reverse complement strand
AGCAATATTTAAGGCTACGCACAAGCTTGTAGCATAACTATTTCCGCAAAAGTATGCGTATGTCAGCGAATTTAAGCCTATTTTTGCGCATTTTGTTCAAAGTTGGCACATTTTATCGCCCGTCGTCGATAAAATGGCGTTTTCAAGGCGTAAAACGACGTTTTTTTCGGTCGAGAAATGATATTCTATTGTCGGAAATGTATTTTCCACACGAAAGGAGCAAAAAATGAATAAAAGTGAAAAAGCAAAGGTCGACGAGGAAGAAAAGGTCTTCTCTATTCAAATTTCAGAGATAGAACTAAACCCCAACCAGCCGAGGAAGGTTTTCGGCGAAGAGGCGCTACTAAAACTGGCAGACAGCATTAGTAGATACGGCATAATCCAGCCATTAGTAGTAAGAAAGCAAGGAGAAAGATATGAGCTGGTATCTGGAGAAAGGCGTCTGCGAGCAGCAAAGGAGATAGGACTTTCAACTGTACCATGTGTTTTGCGTTTAGCAAGTGACAATGAGAGTGCCGAGATAGCAATAATCGAAAACCTCATGCGCGAGGATTTAAACGTATTCGAGGAGGCTGAAGCCATCCAAGCACTCATCGACACATATTCCCTAACGCAGGAGGAAATCGGGCAAAAACTATCCTGCAGTCAGTCCTACATAGCAAACAAGCTACGACTTTTAAGGCTTACAAAAGAAACAAGAGACATAATTTTAAAAAACAGCCTGACAGAAAGACATGCAAGGGCTATATTAAAAATAAAAGACGAAGCCAAAAGGCAAAAAGTTCTAGAGATAGTGGCATCACAAGGCCTTAACGTTTCAAAAACCGAAGCATTAGTTGAAAAAGTATCATCAGGAGAAACAAAACAAGAGCCGCAAAAGAAAACATATCAAAGCGCTCGATCTTTTTTTGAATCTCTAAGTCGAGCAATAGAAGCGGCCGAAAGCAGCGGAATAAAAATAAAAAGTCGAAAAATAGAAAGCGAAGACCAAGTTGAAATAACAATCATAATACAAGACGCGCCAAAGCTTGTTGAAAAGCAAGAAAATTTATATCAAAACAGCTTTAGCTTTGCTAAAGAAACTGTATAATTTCCATATTTTACCAATTTTCGACATATTTTTTGCACTTTTCCACAGGTTTTTCAACACAAAAAGGAAATAACGGTCATTATCCAAAAAGAGTCCTATATCAAGGGCTCTTTTTTGTTTCACGTGAAACATGCACTATCAGAGTGGACTCAGGCGTTTACCGCCAGCATCGCAAAGCAAGGTCGCCATCAAACCTACAAGCATTACTCTTTCAAATTTAGCGAAGTCTAAAAAATTCGCAAAGAATGTTTCACGTGAAGCACAACGCCAACACATAAAGCGTTTTTAAACGTACAGTAACATCCCCTTATCGCATATACTTGCAGTTTGCGTGGCAACAAGTAGTCAGCGCGCGAGCAAGCCAGACACGTAACAACGTAGCGCCATAAACAAGCTATAGCAAAAGCAAAAGGAAGGTGATATACTTTTCATAAATGCGATTTTAAAGTTCTGTTTCACGTGAAACAATCGAAAAGTCACCAACCAAAATGCCAAGTTGGCATCGATTTATTTAACAAAAGAACCCCTATGTGCCCCCCCTTCTCCGCCGTCGCATCTTTGCACTGCATTTATGCAAGGAGTCGCCGAAATTTGAAAAATCTATGCATTGTTTCACGTGAAACAACCGAATTTTTGCAATTTTTTCGTTTTTTAACGTTTTTCCTATTGATTTTGCGCGTTTTGCGTGATATACTCTTAATAGAAACCAATATGAAGGGAAACTACTTTCGTGCAAATAATTTCATTTGCTAATCAAAAGGGCGGCGTAGGAAAAACCACCTCTGCTCTAAACTGTGCAACCATGTTAGGCGTACTAGGCAAAAAGGTTTTGCTCCTCGATTTAGACCCACAAGCAAATTCAACAAGTGCACTTGGCATATCAAAAAACTCAGTTAGGCACTCTATTTACGACGTTTTTGCAAAAAAAGTCGAAGTTTCAAAAGCTGTTTTAGATACAAAATTCCAAAATCTTTGGACTATACCATCAAACATGTCTTTGGCTAGTATCGAAGCAGAGCTAACAAGTCAAGGTGGGAGAGAGTCGTTTTTAAAGAATATTTTGTATGATTTAGACGAGCAAAACCAGTTTGATTACGTTATAATCGACTGTCCGCCGTCACTTGGAATGATTACAATCAACGCGCTTGTTGCAAGCAATGGCTTGATTATACCAACACAATGCGAATATTTTGCCTTAGAAGGTCTTACACAGCTGATGATGAGCGTCAAGCAAATTAAAGCTCGATACAATCCAGGTTTAAACATAACCGGCATACTAATTACTATGTTCACACCTAGATTTAAACTGTCTCAGGAAGTACTCAGCGAGCTTGAAAGATATTATTTTGACATTATTTTCGAACAAAAGATATCAAGAAGCGTTGTCATTAGCGAATCGTCTAGCTTTGCAGAACCACTTTATTATTACTCAAAGTATTCAAAATCAAGCTTAGAATATATGAAAGTAGCAAAAGAAATCATATACAGAATCGAAGGAATATAAATAAAAAGGAGAAAAAACAATGAAAAAAGGTCTTGGACGTGGACTCGATTCCATTTTTGCAGACAACTACATAGAGGTCGCAGCTGCCGACGAGGGTATTCAAACACTAAGAATTTCACAAATCGAGCCAAAAGCAGACCAACCAAGAAAGCATTTTGACGAGGAAGCATTGCTAGAGCTTTCCGAATCAATAAAAAATCACGGCTTATTACAACCAATTATCGTACGCGAGAGCGCAAAGGATTATTATCAAATCATCGCAGGTGAGCGCAGATGGCGCGCATCAAAGCTAGCAGGGCTTAAGGAAATTCCAGCCATTATTATGCAGGCAGACGCTATGAAAGCCGCAGAAATAGCAATTATCGAAAACATTCAGCGCCAAGATTTGAACGCATATGAAGAAGCAAGTGCTTACAATTCATTAATAGAGCAGTACAGTTTAACCCAAGAAGAGGTAGCAGAAAAGGTTGGCAAATCAAGACCGGCTATCGCAAACGCGCTCCGTTTACTCGATTTGCCAGACGACGTTTTAGAAATGCTTAAAACAGGAGACATCTCTGCAGGTCACGCACGTGCGCTCCTAGGCTTAAAAAATAAAGAAATAATTGTTGACACAGCTGAACAAATACTCGTAAAATCACTTTCTGTTCGCGACACTGAAAACCTAGTTAAAAAATTAAATAAGGATTTTGAAAGAGGAGAGGCTAGTGTAGAGCCAGAAAACGATGATGAAATCAAGGTTGATTACATAAAAGACCTCGAAAAGAAGGCTATGCACATAACAGGAAAGCGTGTAAAAATCAAGACAAGCGGCAAGGTTTCTACTGTTGAGATTGATTTTTACGGAAATGACGACCTTGAGGACATCCTTGTTAAGCTCTGTGGAAAATCTATCATAGAGTAAAAAGGAGAATAGAATGCAATTACTATTCGCAGATGCCGTACAAATTATTCCCATATCTTCAATCGTTTGGGGAATGTGCACAGGCGTTAACCTTGCATTTATCTTATCATTTATTGTAAGGAACGCAACCGGCAAAATTGTCAGATCCTTGCTCACCTTCCCCGTAGGGGAAGAAAATGCAAAAACCCTTTTAGAGCTCGGCTTCAAAAAGGTTAGCTTCTTCTCCAAGGTTCTTTTAAAGGACGGCTCATCCTTGCGCAAAATCGTCTTCGTAAGTGGTGGAGAATTGCCAAGAAGAGAGAACACCGAGGGCGCGCTTGTGCCCGACTGGGAAAACGCAAGATTCTACATTCCAGATGGCGAAAGAAAAAGAGCAGAGTCGCTTTACGGCAAACCACAAAAATGGGTATTTTTACCAATTTTTATAGTTTTGTCAATAGCTGTATCTGCACTTATGGCTTGGCTAATGCCAATCCTAATGAATGCTATAATATAATATAATATAACGCGCATATAATATAAAAGCCCACCGCTTTGGTGGGCTTTTTCTTATCCTAGAACATCCTTCACGAAGTCTTCCATTGTAACTTCGCCATTTAATAGGCTTTCTATCTTTTTGCCATAGGCATCAGCCGTTAAGGTTGCTGTACCTATCATATGCTTGATCAGGTCGGGTCTTATAACACTCTCTGCAAAGCCATTTGATACAACAAAATAAACCTTGCGATAGTGAAAACTATATGCAAAGCTACCATTTGCTAAACTGTCGTTTATAAACCCTATTGCGAGTGCCGCTTCGATCATCTTTTCTCCCTTCACGTCGCACAGCGCATCTGTTGTAACGCGCACCACCTGGTTACCCTCGTAAACCTTAACTTCAGTTGCCGGAATACATTCATCGGGCTCTATCTTTATAGTGAGCTCACTTTTGTTAGATGTATATTTACAACCTATTTGAGAAAGCGCCGTATTGCAGGCAAGAAACACCTCTTCCGCTAATTGCTTTTTAATTTCATTTGTCATCTCAGTTTTCACCTCCATAGCACCAAGCAGCAAAATCAGATGTTGAAATTTCTCCGTTATTAAGCGCATTTAATTTATTTATATAATGTTCGACGGTGGAAGTACTTATATCTATCATTTGTCGAAAGAGCATAGGACTTAAATAGCTATCTTGATAGCTATTTACAATCTTGAAAAAAAGATTGTTAGATGCAAAATTATATTTGAAATATCCACTAATTAAAGCATCATTCACGACGGATATCGCAACAGCAAAATCCACACACTTCTCCAGTTTCGCATCTACACACAAATTAAGAAGATAAACTAGATTCTTTTCGGGTTCAACAACAAAGAGAAGGGCATGATTCGTATTATTACCATTCATCCCTGTCGATATCATAAAATCGTCAACACGCCTTTCATATTCCCACCCCATTTGATCCAAGGCGGAGCAAATAGTTTCATAGACATTCTTTGCTTCTAAAAGCTCTTTTTCCGTTGCCATAAATTTCTCCTTTAATCTAAGATACTAAGATTATACCACGCTAGAACAAAAAAGTAAACCAAGTGATGAAAGAAAATATTGACAAAACAAATGCATTATGCTATCATAAACTTAAATATTATTTATATTTCTAGGAGCAAAAAAATGAAAAGGAAAATCGTTTGGTTTTCGACAATTTTAGTTGTATCAATTTTTCTACTTGCTGTCGGCATAAGCGCAGATAGCATATATACCGATTTTACAGCGTCGGGTATTAATGGAGAAGCACCGCTTTTCTCGTTTATAGGCTACTCAACAAGAGAGGATGGCGGAATTTGCGCCCAATATAGCATCGATAACGAGGCGCTGAAGAACTACAAGGACAAAACCGGAGAATCGCCAAAAATCGGCCTTGTGGTCGCTCTAAAGGGTTCTTTTGAGGGCTTAAAGCCTCTCGACGACAATGGTCTTATACTAGAAGAGAACAAAGACAGCGTTCTTGTTATAAATTTTGAAGATGGCTATAATAAAATTTCCGCCAACCTAACAAACATACCAAGCACTCACCTTGATTCGCACGTTATTATCAGTCTTTTCGTGGTTAACTCTGATGGCGTACATTATGTTGGTGATGAGACCACAGACGATGGACCTCAATCTATCTCTTTCAATGATGCAATCGACGGATTGCCAGCAACCCCAGCTGTTCCACCACTTACCGAGGTTACAGTTGACGGTATGACCTATTCAGTAAATGGCGAAACCGAAAAGGCGTGGGATAGAGTAAGACAGCAAAACAATTCAAACGCAGATTATAACACAGGAAGCTCACTTTCAAGCTTCCAGCTTGGCACCCTTGGTGTAAAGGGTAAGGCACAGCTTATCGCAGCTGGTGGCAGCTTGATTAATATGCCTGCAGCATCCGCTTTAATGTCACACTACCTTAAAAACACTGGGGCAACATATAATATTAATGTTGCATCATTCTTGACAGACGATTCTGGTGCGCTTAGCAGCAGAAATAAAGCGATTAATAACGCATTAAGAGCAGCAGAGCAGCTTGCAAGAAAGAAAAAAGCAGTAACTATCAATCAGCTTGCTGAGGGGCACCCAATGCAGGGTAGCCTAGCAACACAGAATTGGCAATATGCAATCGGGTCATATTTTGGCGATGTTGATATAATCAATCTAACATTTACAGAAATTGATGGAGTTAAAACATATAAGGCTGACATTAAGTATATCGTAACAGACTACTACAACTGGGACACAAATGATTATAACAAATTCAAGGGTATCGTTTCCCCACACGACCTGCACGAGCTACACAAGGCAGGCATGGCAAGAGAGTTTTTGAGCTACGGCGAAATTACTTATTCAAGTATCACCTGGACCGAGGGTCAAACGGTTGACCAAATAGAAGGACTTAACTAAAATACAAAAACCCGACACAGTGTCGGGTTTTTATTTGTTTACAAGTAAAAAGGACAGAAAAATCTGCCCTTTGCTTTTACGATTTGTATTTTATTTATATATCAAGCTCTACAAAAAGTCCATAGTGGTCGGTTGGGTATTTGCCGTCAACTAATTCGTCGATTATTTTAAAGCTAATTGGCTTAATTTTATCGTTTATAAAGCAATAATCTATGTGCTCGTCGTTGACTGTGCCGTAGCCGTGATAGGTTGTGCGCCTATCCTTTACTGTAACCCCGTTTACATCGGTAAAGTGCTTTACCATCTCGGCATAGCCCTTGCTTGTTGGGCGCATATTAAAATCACCTGTTACAAAGGTTGGGTTGCTTGAAATTTTCTTGCTATACTCATAAATAAGCTTTGAGCTTGCCACCTGACCGTTGTCGCCAAAGCCATAGTGTGTATTCATATAAGTAAAGACCTTACCGCTTTCAATATGCTTTAAAATCACATACTCACACATACGCCAGCAGTTGTATAATTCATCCCATCCACGGGACTCAACCTCTGGGGTATCGGAAAGCCAGAAGTTGCCCTTGTCAAGTAGCTCAAATTTGTCCTTTTTCCAAAGAATAGGCGCGCCCTCAAGCTCACTTTTAGAACGGTATAAGTTAAACATTTCATATTTGTCAAGGTAATATTTTTCTATTTCCTTTTCCCAAGGCACAGTATACTCCTGAAAGCCGATTATGTCAGCGTCGTACCCCCTTGTAATTTCTGCAAGTCTTGGTGCACGCTCTGCAATTGAATTGCCGTCCTTGTCATCACAGCATCTTATATTAAAGCTTATTACCTTTAGTTTCATATTAAACTCCGTTTTAATTAGTATTTGTATTTATTTTAGCACATTCTAGACCATTTGGCAAGAATAAGGGCAGAGAATTCTGCCCTTTCTTATTTGTTTCTATTTAACATAGCCACATATTCTTGATAGTCAGCTTCTGGCAAGCGACCTTTTGATTTTTCAAGTGCCTCGTCGCTTGTAATTTCTTTAAAGCAATAATCGTGGATAAAATTAGAAAACGAAATGCCACAACACTCCCACTCGCCTGTTTCTTTGAGAAATCTAACAAAAAATTCTGTTGATTTTTCGTAGGCAAGTAAAAAGTCGTTGTCTAAATCAAGATAGTATTTTATCTTTTCCATATTTTCTCCCTCGGGGGCAAAATTATTTGCCCATCATATCATAATACGCCTTTAGCCACTGGGTTTTAATAAATTCGTGGCCGGCTGGTGTTGGATGCACGCCGTCTGCAAGCCAGTAGCTGTTTTCTGCCTTGCCAGATAGCTCATCAAAGCCATTTTGTAGCTCAACAAATGGTAGATTATATTTTTCAGCAATTTTTCTTGCCATCTCGGCACGTTTTTTAGTTTCGGTCTTGAAAAATTCCCAGTTTTCAGTAGTTGAGCACGCCTCTAAAACAAATGGCTCTAAAATCATAATTTTGATATTTGGAAGAGCCTCTTTTACCTCATCAATAAGCATTGAATATATCTTAAAGAACTTGTCTGCATCCACTCCATTTGGGCTGTCTCCTATTTCGTGCCATACGTCATTTACACCAATTAAAATACTCATAACATCAGGCTTATAGTTGATAATATCGCGCTTGATTCTTGCATATAGGTCAACAACACGGTTACCACTAATGCCCTTGTTTATAAAGGTGTGTTCACCAGGCTCCTTGAAGCCAAGCTCAGCCTCTACTAAGTGTGCGTAGCCTCTGCCAAGCTGACCATCGTTATTCCAATCTCTGCCGCAATCTGTTATTGAATCGCCTTGAAATAAAATTTTCATAATGCACCTCTCTAATTTATAGAAAATTATTTATTATCTATTAAAATTGCTCTACAGGGCGCGCCATCTCCACCACCCAAATTTAGTGGAGCAGAGCTTAAAAAATAGACACCCTCTGCCACATTTTTTAGTCTTATTCCCTCAAGCAAGGCAACTCCAGCTCCCAAAAGAGCAAGATGCACAGCCATAGGGGCGCTTTTTGGCCCAACCGTTTGTGGCTCGTTTCCAAGCAGTAAAATTCCTGCCTTAACAAACGCCTCCGTTGCCTCAAGGGACACCTCAGCCTCGCCCTTGATTAATATTCTTTTTGCTGACTCCTCGCTTAGCACCCTTGCTTTTTTAATAATATTTTCAGCATCACTATACGACACCACGCCTTGATGCTCAGCCACATAAGCCATTCCCACAAAAGCCTCAAGCCCCATTTTGTCAACCGTCTTGCCATCACTAATAAAATGAAACGGCGCATCTATATGTGTGCCATTGTGCGCACACATACTAAGCTGAGATAGGTTGCACACGTCCCCGTTTTCAATTTGGCTAACCATCTCTTTTTTAGGCACAGGGTCGCCAGGAAACGCCTTAGAGGAAAACACCTCTTGTGAAATATCGTAAATTTTCATTATTTTCTCCGCTGGAATAGTATATCACTTAGATTATACTACAACTATTGGCGCTTTTCAATGAAATAAAATAAAAAAGGGAACAAATATTTGTTCCCTTTAATTTTAGAGTAGGTAGTATGGTAGGCTATCGCCTATTGCGATATGTTCAAATTGTTGCTTGATAGGTGCTGGCTTTTTTGTTGTTTTTTTAGTTGTCTTCTTTGGCGCTTCCTTTGCTACCTCAGGTGCTATAGCCACGGTCTCAGCCTTTGGTGATACTTCCTCTTTTTTCTCAGCTACGACGCTATTTTCCATATCTGGCGCTGTAGTTTGAACGTTAGAGTAGCCACTGTTTGAAACTCTTTTTATTGCGTTTTTACCTATTGGCATATTCTACTACCTCCTTTGCAAGACTTCTATATTCAATAGCGCTTCTTGAATATTTTTTGTAAGCAACAACAGGCTTACTGTTGTCCTGTGACCACTCAATTGCGCTATCAACCTTAACATAGCTCTTGAAAACTCTTACATCCTCTGATTCTCTTAAGGATTTTAGGGTTTCCTTGAAATAATTCTTTCGTTCGTCTGCCTTGGTTACCATAATTCCCATAATTTCAAGACGTGGCGACATCTCTCTTACCTTGCCGATAAAATCAAACATATTGGCAAGACCGAAAAGTCCCCAAGGACTTGCCTCAACAGGAATAATAACGTAGTCAGAGGCGCACATAACGTTCATAACCCAGCCACCAAGGGTAGGTGGAGAGTCTATTAGTATGTAATCGTAATATCCACGTGCCTTTACAGGCTCAAGACATTTTTTAAGTATAAATTCCCTCTGCCACTTTGGGAAAAGGTCAAATTCAATTGAGCTCATAAGCGAGGTTGAAGGTACAATATCAAGCCCCTCGTATTCTGTTGGCACAATAAAGTCGGATAAATCCCTTTCCTCCTTTAGTGCTGTATATATATTTTTTCCGTTGCTTGCGTACTCTAAAACCTTTTCCTCATCAAAGAAGGAAAGTGTTAAATTTATTTGCATATCGCCATCTATAAGTAGCACTCTTTTGCCCATCATAGAAAGCGCACAGCCGATGTTTGAGCAGGTTGTGGTCTTTCCACTTCCACCCTTATTATTCGCAAACGCGATTACCTGAGTTTTGCTCATTTTCTTCGCATAGCCTCCAATTCTTCTTTACTATCTGACAAAAATTCAACAAGAGCATCTAAGCCCTCACCTGTATAAGCGCTGACTGGGAAGATTTTCTTGCATCCTGCAAGTCTTAGCCACCTTTCAACCCTTTCGGGGTTGGCATCGGGCTTGTCAATTCCCGTGATAATTCCGACAACCTCTCTATTTACAAGGCTTGTAATACAGGGTGAGAAAATAGAGTAGGGCTCATTTGCTGAAAGAACTAGTCCAACAACGTCTGCCTCATAAGCATAAAGTGCCAACGCACCGCTTGTCTGCCTTAATTCCGTGTACTCGCCAGGGGTGTCTATTATCGTATCAAGATAATTTATGTACTGCGTTTTGTAATAGTGAATGTCCTCACCATTAAGCGCTTGAGTTAGGGTGGTTTTTCCAGCCGCAACTCGTCCTATTAAAATAATTTTTTTCATTACGTTTTAGTTATATCACAGCATACATAGGAAAGCTTTGTGGTGAAATATTCACGTATAGCACTAAATGCTGATTCCACACTAGATACACTTCCCGAAATAATTAATGTTCCTGTAAATCTATCAACAAATCCAATCTCAGCGCCCGAGGACTTTATAGAAATATCAGCTGCAATTACCGCACTTTCAGCAGGGGAAACGGTTAAAACACCTATTGCGCTTCTTGTATAGTCTGTCTTTGGGTCAAGTCCAAGCTTTGTGAAAAGCACATCGTCTGGATTTGCAATTATATGGCAAAGGGTTATCTGCTTACCAGGTACTAACTCCTGCACTATTCTCATATTTTCTTTAAGCTCCATTGTTAGCCTCCAATTTTACATTTAAGTCCCGATTCTTCGGCAACTGATAAAAGATATTCCATCTTTTCCTTAGATGGTGGCTCTATCTCCTTTAGGGCATAGTTTCTGCCAAGCCCCTTATATTTATCTGAGCCAAGACGGTGATAGGGAAGTAAGTGATGCTCGCAAACACCCTTTAAGCTCCTTGCAAAGCTTGAAATCGCCCTTATTTGCTCTGGGGTATCGTTAAAGGTGGGAATTACCGGTGTTCTTATCACAAGCTCGACACCACTTTCTGCTATTTTCTTTGCGTTTTCAAGAATCAATTCGTTGCCAACGCCTGTGTATTCCTTATGCTTTTCACTATCCATATGCTTTATGTCCATTAGATATAGGTCAAGATAAGGAAGAAGCTTTTCTATTTCCGAGAAATTTAAGGACGATGCCGACTCAATAGCAGTATGTAGTCCCTCCGCCTTGCACGCCTTTAGTAGCTCGGACGCAAAGTCAGCTTGACAAAGCACCTCACCACCTGAAAGTGTAACGCCACCACCGCTTCTGCGATAATATGGCTTGTCGGCTAAAATCTCTGGCATTATGTCCCAAACTGTAACATCCTTACCAACGATTTTTTCCTTGTCCTTTTCGATAATTGTTTCAATTTCCCTGTTTTGAGATTCGGGATTACAGCACCAAGCACATCTTAGCCGACAGCCCTTGAAAAAGACTATTGTTCTTATTCCTGGTCCGTCGTGGATTGAAAAGCGTTGAATATTAAATATTCTGCCCTTTATAGCCTCTGGCACGGTAATCACCTCCTCTAATTTTTAAATCTTAAAATCCCTGTTCGGTTCTATTTATAATATCATCCTGTAACGAACGGGAAAGTGTTGTAAAGAGTGCACTATAGCCAGCAACTCTTACTACAAGTGTTTTATATTTCTCTGGGTTCTTTTGCGCGTCAAGCAAGGTTTCCTTTGTTACTACGTTAAACTGAACGTGCATACCCTTTTGGTCAAAGTATGAGCGAATTAGTGCAACAAACTTAGAAAGACCGCTCATTCCAGCCAAGGCTGATGGGTGGAACTTTTGGTTAAGCAAGGTTCCGTTTGATGCAACACCCTGCTCAAGCTTTGCAACTGAGTTTGCTGTCGCTGTTGGGCCCTTTGTATCTCTACCTGATGCTGGGCCTATGCCGTCTGCAAGTGGAGTATAGGCAAGACGTCCATCAGGGGTTGCGCCGGTCGATGCGCCAAGTGGCACGTTAGCAGAAACGGGGTATAGACCCGCTTGGAAAACGCCACCACGTGGGTTTTTGTATTTTTGAACCTCTTTTGTATAGGTATTTGCAACGTCACGTGCAAACATATCAACATCGTAAATATCGTTTCCGTATTTAGGTGCTTCCTCGTCGATTAGGCGCTTAATTTCCTTATATCTTGCTTTTTGCTCATAGCTAAGAGAGGTTTGGTTTGTTACCTCGTCGTAAATTGTGCGAATAGCACCTTCGTTTACGCTTATACCTTGGCGTACAAGCTCGGTTGCTATCTCGGTGGTTAATTTTTCAGCCGCAGCACCGTGTACACCATAGCCAAAGTTTGCTCTCATAGCCTCCTTAAGCTCGGAAAGGGTAAATCTGCCTTCTTCAAATACGAGCTTTTTAATTGCAATAAGACCGTCTGTGTTGTTTGCTATACCAAAGCCCTGTGGGCCTGTGAAATTATATATAGCGCCACCCTCTTGGAGTGATTTGCCTCTGCCTATGCAGTCCTCAACCATACAGGACTGGAAGGGAAGTGGACATCTTGTCGCATGCGCCATATCTATTGCATTGTTAGCATTTACAAGGAGCTTTATCATATAGCTCTGTTGAGTCTTATATGCTGAATATAGCTCCTCAAAGGTTTTCATATCCGAAACGTCGCCTGTGTCTGGGCCTATCTTTTTGCCCTTATCGTAGCCATTTGAGAAAACAAGCTCCATTGGGCGACACATATTAAAGAATGCGGCATCGTGCCAGCCGTCAGTTTTTCCAGCCTTTTGTGGCTCAACGCAACCGATAATGCAATAATCTCTTGCGTCTTCAAGTGTAAGCCCTCTTGCCATTATAGATGGAATAATTATTTCGTCGTTATAGTATGCTGGCAAGCCTGTTCCAAGTCTTGTTAGCGCTGCCGCCTTAATGAGCAAATCCTCTGGTGAGCCATTCCATACTCTAATAGAAATAGATGGCTGAGGAAGTGGAACGTGCGTAGCCGCCTCAATACACATATATGAAAGGTCGTTTGTCGCATCCATACCATGGATATCTTGTCCACCAACAATTAAGTTTTGGAACATTCCGTATCCTGCAAAGCCGTCGGCTGATGCTGCATCTCTTACCTTGTTTATATCGTTGAATTTTACCCAAATGCAGTCAAGCAGCTCTTGCGCTCTTTCACGTGTGATTTTGCCTGCATCAATATCCTTTTTATAGTATGGGTACATATATTGGTCAAAGCGACCAGGGGAAATAGAGTGTCCACTTGATTCAACCTGTAAAAGAAGCTGAATAAACCAAAACGCTTGACAAGCCTCGTAAAAGCTTGTTGCACCAAACTCTGGCACTCTTACACAGTTTTTAGAAATTGCTTCAAGCTCGCGCTTTCTTTCGGGGTTGCTTTCCTTTAAGGCAAGCTCCTTTGCAAGTGCGCTATATCTACGTGCGTATTCAATTACAGCTTCACAGCTTTCAATTACTGCATTTAAAAAATTGCTTCTTGAAACATAGTCGCTATCTGACACATCAAGCTTGGATAGAGCGCCCTCTGCCTCTGCAATAATGCCTCTATAACCATTTTTTAAAACCTTGCCGTAATCTACGCAAACGTGACCGATTCCGTTATAAAAATAGTTACCTGGGGTGAAAACAGAGTGCTCAGTAAATGCCTCATATGCTTCCTTTGACATATTAGCTTTAGCTAAGTCACTTGTTGTTTTACCCTTCCACCAAGGATATATCTGGCGAAGCTCTTTTTTCGTCTCTTCGCTTATGTAAAATGGGTCAGCTTGTCTTGTTGAAACTGTATCAAGCTCGGAAAGGAGCCACTCATATGAATATTCAGGGAAAACCTGACATCCACGTGGAGCAACCGTCGCGCTACCAACAATAAGCTCATTTTCTCTTATGACAATTGGAATGTTTCTAAGAATATGGGCAAATGCATGGCTTCTGCGCTTGATTATAGGCAAATCCTCAGTCATTTTGTAGCTTTCTGTTACAAGCCTGCCTCTATTTGATTCAATTTCAGGCATTTTTTCATAAAGATTGTCTATAAGTCCTTGTATTCTTGAGCTTTTTTCAATTATATACTTAATATTTTCCAAAGCCTTATCTCCTTGTTTTATGCTTCCGCATTACATTTGATTCCATAGCTCACTATGTGGTGCTGCAATTACTGTGAATGAGGATAGAGTAGAGAGCTCCTTTGCGTAATTTGCGCCAGCCTCAACTGCCGCTGTTACGTCGCCCACATCACCTGTGAGCATAACTACGCCCTTTCCGCCCATACCTCTTGAGACTCTTAAATCATATATTTCTACTCTTGCGGTCTTAACTGCTATATCAGCTGCCTTAATAGCGCTTGAAGCAGAGAAGGTTTCGATAAGACCGAGAGAGCCCTTGCGCTCACCAACCTGAGTGCCAAATAGAGCCTTTACAACCTGCTCTTCAATTTTTCCCATAACCGCAGAGTCAATTACATAGCCATCAAACCTCTTGCATACGTGCTGAACAGCAACAGTAACGTCGGATATTGAGCCTGTTAGTATAATTTCATACTTTCCAGGGCAAGAGGGATGGGCAGAGACCATTTCTATGCCTGAGCTCTTTAGCGCTGCATCTGCCGCCTCTACACCCTTAGGTATGCTTTTTAATTCTATAACACCTATCGCCTTATACATCTTATCTTACCTTATCAATTATTATTTTATCGTTACCAAGCGTAACTCTACCAGAAATTGACGCGTGCTGTGGCAAGGAAAGTCCGTCAGCTGCATTTGCTATCAAATCGCCCTTTGCTACAATATCGCCATCCTTAACGGCTGGAATGCTTGGTATTCCTATATGTCTAGATAGAGTTAACTCAACTCTATTAAAATCGTTTATTTCACCGTAAAAATCGGTATCCCTGTCAAATCTTGACACCCCAAGCGTGCTCATCCATTTCTTATATGGAATCATTCTATACTCGCGCTCTTCCTTTACACTATATTCGCCGTTTTTGTCGAAACGAAGCTTGTTCTTAGATAGAAGCTTCTTATAATTATCTATAACTGCTCTCGGGGAGATGCCTTGGTTACAAGCAAGACTCTCGCAAACTCCACAACCACAGCAAAGAGTTGCGCTAATTACCATATCTGGCATAGCTTCGGCAACGCCCATTGCTGTTCTTACCATTTTGTGTGGCTCAAGTGGGTAGCCAAGTAAGTGGCGCGGGCACATATCAGTACATCTTGTGCATTGACAGCACGCAGTTTCTGCTCTTTTTGTAGCCAAGACCTCGTTTGTTTTTCTAGAAAGAATTGATTGTGAATTATCAGGAAGAATTAGTATTCCCTTTGTAGTTTTATTAACTGCATATGTTCTTGGGTTGATAACCTTTCCCATAGAAGGGCCACCATCAATAACGGTGTAGCCTTCCTTGACCTCTATATTAAATCTATCAAATATATCAGCAATTTTTGTGCCTAGTGGAACCTTTATTACTACTGGATTTTTAACCTCTCCACCAATTGTTAGCCATTTTTGGGTTACTGGCTCATTATATCTTATACCTCTGCCAAGGTTGTACATAGTTTCAACGTTATACACTATAACGCCCTCGGTTATAGGTAGCTTTCCCGGTTTTATAAGTCTGCCAGTTGCCTCATATATAAGACTTATCTCGTCGCCGAGTGGATAAACATCAGGCAAGGCTCTTGCAAAAACTCCGTCTGCGAGCTTTTCGCCGTCTTCCCAGCCGAGTCTTTCGGCGTTGTGAGCCTTAACCGCTATATATGCTTTTTTTATATTTGTCTTAGCAATTACCTCTAAAACTCCTTGAAGAACTAAATCAAGCTCATCTCTTAAAAGTATGTAGTCGGTAGCTAAAAGTGGTTCACATTCTGCACCGTTTATAAGGAGTAAGTCTGCCCCCTCTGCAAGCTTGGCATATGAGGGAAATCCAGCACCTCCGGCACCTACAATGCCGAGTTTTCGCATTAAATTTTTAAGCTCTTGCATTTTTTCATCCTTTCGCAATAATACCTAAGAAGAAATTTTTATTAGTCAACAATACCAACTATAACAGCGTCAGCTGGACAGCTTGTGTTGTGAAGTGCAAGTCTTGCAGCACTTCCGGTAGTAATAAGTACTGTTTCACCAATACCTGCACCAACAGAATCAATAGCTATAATAAACTCCTCTGTAAGTGCGCCATTTTTTATTAGCTGAACCTCCATAAACTTACTGCCTACTAAGGATTCTTGCTTTCTTGTAGAAACTATGTTTCCTCTAATAATACCCTTTAACATATCTTTATCCTCTCTTTACTTTACTATTGTAACTATAAATCCGTTGCCGATTCCCGCTGAGTTTGCATCGTCCGTGTCCACGTGCATCTCTAAGCGGAAGTCCTTGTGCACTCTTACCTGAACGTCAAACCATCTTGTTCTTCGCTTACCGTTTACGTCAATATCAACGTAATCACCATCGCTAAGTCCAAACACCTTTGCCTCATCCGGTGACATATGTATGTGTCTGTTTGCTATTATACAGCCCTCTTTTAATTCAACCACACCCTTAGGTCCGACAATTCTTATCGGCGCTGAGTCCTTTATGTTTCCACTCTCGCGTACAGGTGGCTTTACCTTTAAAACATAGGAGTCCGTCATAGATATTTCAACCTGTGATGACTTTCTTATAGGACCTAAAACTCTTACGTTTTCTATCGGTCGCATTGATGGACCTATAATGGTTAATTGCTCCTTGCAGGCATATTGTCCTGGTTGGGATAAGTCCTTTATCGGAGTTAGCTCGTAGCCTACGCCGAACAAGGTTTCAAGGTCACTTTTTGAAAGGTGTATGTGTCTATTTGATACACCGATTGGGATTCCACCCTTAACCTCTTCCTTGCCATTACTATTTATTTCAAGAAGAGCGCGCTTAACAAGCTCGGCTATTTGTTCCTTTGAAATATCCATTTTTAATTCCTTTCTTTAAAATAAGGTTGATTAAGTACTGCAAAAGAACTCAACAATCACATTTAAGTGCTTTTGCAGTACCCCAAAGGGCAAATGCCCTTTGGATACTGAAAACTTGTCTACTATTAAATCATTACGCGCCGTGCGAGAAACAAGGCTCTGCTAAAAGCAGGTTCTTATTACGAGCGTGGCAAGTAACAAGGTTCTAACCGTGAAAATGCTATTTGATTTTCACTTGCTACGAAGTAGCCTGTTCGATAGAACAGTTAGGTTAGGTTCTTATTTAATAGATGGGAGAAGCTTTTCAACGTCTGCGTGTGGTCTTGGAATTACATGTGTTGCAATTACTTCACCAAGGGATGTTGCAGCTGCTGATCCTGCCTCTACTGCTGCCTTAACTGCTCCAACGTCGCCGCGAACCATAACGCTAACGAGTCCTGAACCGATCTTTTCGCTACCTACTAAAACTACATTTGCAGCCTTTACCATTGCATCTGCAGCCTCGATTGCAGCAACGAGACCTCTTGTTTCTACCATTCCGAGTGCTTCCATTTTCAAATCCTCCTATAAGATTTATTTTTATTTTTTGCTTGTGTTATTTATTTTAAAGCCGAAGCTCTAAAAGCATAATTTTGTACCCAAGTAGGGTATTTGCCTAATTTCATTTAGGCATCTTAGCCCGTTGTTAAGAATTTCATAACATCGGGGTGTGGGCGCGCGATAACCTCACAGCACTTAACATTTCCAACCTCGCCAGCTGCCTTAGCACCAGCCTCAAGCGCTGCCTTCACCGCGGAAACCTCGCCTTCAACGACAACTGTTACAAGTCTGCCGCCAAGGCGCTTTTCCACGTGAATTAGCTTAACGTCAGCTGCCTTTACCATTGCGTCAAGTCCTGTAATTGCGGCTACCATCGCCTGTACCTCAAGTAACGCAATTGCCTTCATATTATAAACCTACAATTATTTTATAATAGGAAGAAGCTTTTCAACGTCTGCGTGTGGTCTTGGGATTACGTGAGTTGCGATTACTTCGCCAAGGGATGTTGCAGCTGCTGAGCCAGCCTCTACTGCTGCCTTAACCGCACCAACGTCGCCACGAACCATAACGCTTACAAGTCCTGAACCGATCTTTTCGCTACCAACTAAAACTACATTTGCTGCCTTTACCATTGCATCTGCTGCCTCAATTGCTGCTACAAGACCTCTTGTTTCTACCATTCCGAGTGCTTCCATCATTGTTTTATTCTCCTTTTTTTAATATTATCTAAGTTTATCTTTTCCCAGAGCAGAGAGGTGGGCAAACCACTCAATATCCTCGCTCTGTCTTGCAATCACCTTGTGGGTGATATACAAATCTCTTTTTTCAGCCTCGCTTTTTCCCGCCATAATCGCTGATTCAACTGCGGATGCGGAGCCTTCAATTTTTATAGCCATAACTAGTGGAACTCTTGCAGAGTCGCCACCTGCTGGCTTGTTTTTGTCAATGGCAACAACGCTAACGTCTGCTGCCTTGGCCATAGCATCTGCCACTACTATTGCAGTAGCAAATCCATAAACCTCTATCATTCCAAGAGCCATAGCTTAACTCCTTTGCTAAATTACTCGGCAACGTAGCAAATCTTAATGCCTTGCTGTGAAACGTTAACCTCCATAGCCTCATTGAGCTGATCAAGAGGGAAGGTATGAGTAATAAGCTCCTTAATAGGAATATTCATTTCTCTTGCTTGACGAAGGAATGCCATTGTTGTTGGGTAGTCGTCTGCGCTATAGTCCCAAGAGCCGACAACATTGATTTCCTTGTTACACATAGCAAAGTGTGGGTTGATGGTGTATTCGCCGTTGTTAACGAAGAATCCCATTTCGCACATTCCGCCTCCACGACGGATATATTCATAAATATCCTTTGCTGCCATAGGTGCGCCTGTGCATTGGAATGCAAAGTCAACTCCTACGCCATTTGCAACGCTCTTAACGAGTGAAACTCTTTCCTCAAGTGAGGTGATTTCCTTAAAGCTGATTACTGTTTTTGCACCAAGCTTCTTTGCCATTTCAAGTCTTTTTGGAGTACCATCAATAGCAACGATATGGTTTACACCTGCTGCACGAAGTACGCTTATCATAACAAGACCAACTGGGCCAAGTCCTTGAACAAGCACCTTTGAATTAAAGTTGATTAAGCCCGTTGTGTTAGCTCTCTTTAAAGCATGCACGCAAACGCAAGCAAGCTCAAGAAGCATTCTTTCCTTTAGGTCAAGATCGTTTACTACGAAATATGTAGAGCCCTTACCACTGATAAGTAGGTGAGAAGCAAACCAACCAGTTAGTGGATTTGCATCGCTATGTGGGATAAGTCCGAATACGCCTTGCTTATCGCAGAGGTTAGTATTTGCAGGCTTGTTGCGGCAAACAAAGCATTCGCCACAGCTGATAACAGAGGTAACTATTTTGTCGCCAACCTTGATTGGGTTTCCTGCAGTATCAGCCTTTATATTTTTACCGAGAGCAACTATTTCGCCTGTTCCCTCGTGGCCAAGAGTAACTGGAATAATTCCAAATGGGTCACCCTTCCACTCGTGAACGTCTGTTCCACAAACTCCACAGCCCTCAACCTTAACGAGGATATCGTTGTCACCAACGGTTGGAATAGGATATTCCTTAACCTCAATCTTCTTAGGAGCTGTTAGCATCGCTACCTTTGCAGTAGCTGGAATCTTCGCACTCTTTGTAGCACTTGGTGTGTTTATCTCACCAAGAATCTTGCGAACAATGCTCTCTACCTGTGATGATGAAATGTTCATTTCTTTTTCCTTTCTTAAGAATTTCTTAGATTATTCTAAAGCTTTCAGACAAAACGCAACGACGTAGTCTTGTAAAGCTCTTTGCACTTGTAATGCCTTCACCTGTTGGGCCAGCTATTGTAAAGGTGGTGTGACCTTCGCCACCGAAGCCTATGCCTGCATAGGATGGAGCATTCTTTACAAAGATGGTGGTTTCAACGGCTCTTGCAAATCTTGTTAGATTGTCAATATTTTTCGAATGCATATGGGCTGTATGGCGGTTGCCGTGCTCAGCCTTGACAGCTAGGTCAATTGCCTCGTCAATATTTTTCACTCTAACGATAGGAAGAATAGGCATCATAAGCTCGTGCTGTACAAAATCGTGGTTAAAATCTGTTTCGCAAATAATGCAACGGATTTTATCGCAAACTGTTATGCCAATTTTTTCGAGCAACACCTTGGCATCTCTACCAACGCAGTCGCGGTTGACAATTTTTGTTTTTATGCCTGTCTTCGGATTTGTTTTTTCAACAAGAACAATGCTTGCTAGCTTGCTAGCTTGTTCGCTGTTTATTAAATATGCGCCATTTTCCTTCATAGCGTCAATAAGCTCTGACGCGATGCTATTAAACGCAAAAACCTCTTTTTCTGCTATGCAAGGGAGGTTATTATCAAAGGTACAACCATCGATAATGTCCTTTCCAGCCTTTCTTATGTCAGCTGTGTCGTCAACAATAACTGGAGGGTTTCCAGCTCCTGCGCCGATTGCCTTTTTGCCACTTGAAAGAACACTCTTAACAACTCCAGGTCCACCTGTACAAACAAGAAGCTTAATTCTTGGGTCCTTGTACATAATGTCTGCTGTGTCAAGTGTTGGCTTTACAACCGACGAAACTAAAACTCGAGGTCCACCTGCCAACTGGCTTGCGCGATTGACAAGGTCTATTGCATAGTTTGAGGTTGCGATAGCATTTGGGTGGGGGTTGAAAACAACACCATTACCAGCTGCTATCATTCCTATACTGTTACAAATAACTGTTTCTGATGGATTTGTGCTTGGGGTTATGCTTCCAACTACTCCAAAGGGAGCCATCTCGGTAAGAGTAAGTCCATAATCGCCTGTCTTAACCTGTGCCTGTATGTCGGCTGTTCCAGGTGTTTTGTCAGCAACAAGTATGTGCTTTGCAGTTTTATGGTCAACTCGTCCCATTTTTGTTTCGCTAACACCGATTTGCGCCATTATTGGGGCTTCCTTACGACAAAGGTCGCGAATTACAGCTATCACCTTTTCCCTTTGTTCAAGGGACATTGCGCGAATAGCCTTGTAGCCAGATTCTGCTGCATCAATAGCATCCTTCATATCGGTATAAACGCCGATATATTTTTTGCCATTATAGCCAGCGCCATCGTATTCACCCTTAGTGGCGGGAGCTTCACCCTTAAGACTTTTCATAACCGAGGCAACAATTTCTTCAATTTGTGCCTCTGTCCAATTTATAGCCATTTTTATCTCCTTTCGCCTAAATTTCTTTTAGCCTTAGGAGAATTACTTTCCAAGAGCTGCAATTACTCTACGTGTGATTTCGTTAACGAGGTCCTCGTTTGAAGCGCACTTGCATTCCTCTTCACCGTAGTCAATACCAGGGTGACGACCAGGAATGTTCATCTTCTTACGAAGGTCCATAAGCTTCTTTAGTTGGTCGTTTGGAATTTCATGAACTGCGCCAAGCTCCATAGCGTACTTGCAAATCTTTGCGTTGAATTCAACCTCCTC
>JAZNFR010000020.1:0-3727 GCA_045576055.1 Eubacteriales bacterium | reverse complement strand
GAAAAAAACAACATATTTTTTATAAAACTGAAGAATTTTTTGGAGATTGTATGTTAAATTTAAAAAAAGGTGCTAATTTTTGGACAGTTTTCCTTTTTTGCGCTCTAGCTTTTCTTAGTGGAGCGATAAACGGTTTTGTTGGAACAGGCGGGGGAATTGTTCTAATTTTTCTTTTGAAATTTATGACTAAAAACGAGCCACATAATAATCTAACCACTGCCCTTCTTTCTATAATCCCCATATCGATAGTAGGCTCTTTTGCATATTTCAAGGCAGGGAGTGTCGATTTTGAGATATTATCCACTTCTCTTTTGCCAGCTTTTTTTGGTGGGATGCTAGGCGCATTTTTAATGGACAAGCTAAAATTCAAATGGCTTGATTTAATTTTTGGTGCTTTGGTTCTTTATTCGGGAATTAGTATGCTTATGAGGTGAATATGGGATTTATTGTTTCTTTTTTAATTGCACTATTAATGGGAATGGGAGTTGGCGGTGCTGGACTTTACATTATCTATATAACATCGTTTCTCGGTGTTGACCAAACCACTGCGCAAGGAACAAATTTAATATTTTTTATCATCTCTGCCATTTCTGCCTTGTTAATTCATTTGAAAAAGCGCAAATTTTATCCTGTACAGGTTGCAACAATTGTGATTTTCGGGGTACTTGGAAGCTACATTTTTTCACATTTTTCAAATATGATAGACCCAGATATTCCAAGAAAGGTACTAGGAGGAGTTTTAATTTTAGGGGGAGGAGTGTCCATTTTTTCTGCAATTAAAGCTTTTTCTAGAAAGTAAATAGTAGCGTTTTTTCTTCTATTATTAATATTAATTCCAATTTTTTTCAAAAAACACTTTACAAATGAAAATTTGTGTGTTATAATATTGCGCAGCACCCGATACCGAGTTTTCGGACTAAGAGCATTGTCAAAAGACGTTGCGTTTCACCCACCGATTGCACAGTATATGGGGCTAAATAAAATTATGAGGTGAAAAAAGATGAACAAGAATGAAATCATCAAGGCTTACGCTACACACGAGGGTGATACAGGTTCACCAGAAGTACAAATTGCACTTCTTACAAGCCGTATCAACAACCTTAACGAGCACTTAAAGAAGAATGCTAACGACCATCACAGCCGTCGCGGTCTTCTTAAGATGGTTGGTCATAGACGTAACCTTCTTAACTACCTTGCAAAGAACGACATCGAGCGTTACCGTGCAATCGTAGAAAAGCTTGGCTTGAGAAAGTAATAGGCTTAACCTTGGCTATGCACCACATAGCCAAGGTTTTGTTACCTATTAGGGTGTTTTTGCGTAAATTGGCGTGAAGAGATAGCAGTTAACTAAGGGTCAAAAGATTGTTGATTTTTAGTTAAATGCTATGTCCCTCACGCAAAACGAGGGTGCTCTACCCTACAAAAGAAGAAAAATTAAGGAGTAAACAAAAATGACAAAAATGTTCACTGAAAAGGTTTTTGATAATTACAAGACCTATGAATACGAGCTTGCTGGACGTAAGCTTGTTATTGAAAGCGGCAAAATGGCAGGACTTGCAAATGGTAGCGTCCTCGTTCGTTATGGCGAAACAATTATTTTAGCGTGTGCAACAGCTTCAGCTGCTCCACGTGATGGTATTGACTTCCTTCCTCTCTCTGTTGACTACGAGGAAAGAATGTATTCAGTTGGTAGAATCCCAGGCGGTTACCTAAAGCGCGAGGGCAAGCCAAGTGAAAAGGCTGTTCTTACATCCCGTGTTATTGACCGTCCTATCCGTCCTTTATTCCCAAAGGATTTAAGAAATGACGTTAATATTTCCTTGACTGTTCTTTCAGTTGACCCAGATTGCTCACCTGAAATTGCAGCTATGATTGGTGCTTCAATTGCACTTTCAATCTCAGATATTCCATGGAATGGTCCTATCGGTGGCCTTTTCATCGGTATGGTTGACGGCAAGTTCGTTATCAACCCAACTCTCGAGGAAAGAAAGGTAAGCACACTTGAGCTTACAGTTGCTGCTTCTGAGAACAAGGTTGTAATGATTGAGGCTGGTGCTAAGGAAATTTCCGACGACGACATGTTCAATGCAATTATGCTCGCTCATGAGGAAATCAAAAAGCTCATTAAGTTCATCAACCAAATTGTTGCTGAAATCGGCAAGCCAAAGTTCGCTTACCCATCATGTGAGCTTGACCACGATATGTTCGACGAAATCTTTGCTTACTGCGAAGAGCGCGTAATGGAAGCTCTTGACACAGACGACAAGACAGTTCGTGATGCTAAGATGCAACCAATTATGGACGATATCGTTGCTAACTTTGAAGAAAAATATGAAGACATCAAGACAATTCTTCCAGAGCTTATCTACAAGATTCAAAAGAAGATTGTTCGTAGATGGTTACTTAACGACAAGAAGCGTGTTGACGGCCGTGGAATGAACGAAATCCGTCCACTTACTGCTGAGGTTGGTATGTTTAAGAGAGTTCACGGTAGTGGTATGTTCACACGTGGACAAACTCAAGTTATGACTCTTGCTACTCTTGGTCCTATCTCCGACAGCCAAATGCTCGACGGCATCGACGAGGAAACTGAAAAGAGATATATGCACCACTACAATATGCCTGGTTATTCAACAGGCGAAGCTAAGGCTTCAAGAACTCCTGGTAGACGTGAAATTGGACACGGCGCTTTAGCTGAGCGTTCACTCGTTCCTGTTCTTCCATCAGTTGAAGAGTTCCCATATGCTATTCGTCTTGTTTCAGAGGTTATTTCCTCTAACGGTTCAACATCGCAAGCTTCAGTTTGCGGTTCAACACTTGCACTTATGGATGCTGGTGTTCCAATTAAGGCTCCTGTTGCTGGTATTTCCTGTGGTCTTATCACAGCTGAGGACGGCTCATGCGATACAATCATTGATATTCAAGGTCTTGAGGACTTCTATGGCGACATGGACTTCAAGGTTGCTGGTACTCACAAGGGTATTACATCTATTCAAATGGACCTAAAGATTGACGGTCTTACACCTGAAATCATTAAGCGTGCATTTGAGCAAACACACGCTGGTCGTGACCAAATCATTGACGAGGTTATTCTAAAGGCTATTCCAGAGGCTCGTAAGGAGGTTTCTGAATTTGCTCCAAAGATGATTTCAATGAAGATTAAGCCTGAAAAGATTCGTGAGGTTATCGGTACAGGCGGTAAGGTTATTCAAAAGATTGTTGCTGACACAGGCGCTAAGGTTGACATCGAAGAGGACGGAAGCGTATTCATCTCTGCTGTTGACAAGGCAGCTATTGAGGCGGCTCGTGAAATCATTGCTGGTATCGTATTTGAGCCAGAGGTTGGCGCTATCTACAACGCAAAGGTTACAAGAATCATTCCTATCGGTGCATTCGTTGAATATGCTCCAGGTAGAGAGGGTCTTGTTCATATTTCCAAGCTTGCAAAGGAAAGAACCGAAAAGGTTGAGGACATTTGCAAGGAGGGCGACGAGTTCCCAGTTAAGTTCTTAGGAATTGACGAAAAGGGCCGTGCTAACCTTTCAAGAAAAGACGCACTTTAATTAAAACAAACTGAAAACACGCACCAAAATGCGTGTTTTCTTTTTTGTTTTTTTGCAAAATTCCTTCATTATTATTATGTATCTTGATTTTTTCAGTACATAATGATATAATTGAGTTAGATATGGGCTTATTTGGAGGGAATCGAAATGAAAAAAAGACTTGC
>JAZNFR010000019.1:0-5452 GCA_045576055.1 Eubacteriales bacterium | reverse complement strand
TAACCAGACTTGTCTGTGCCTAATGGATGAAGTTTTGATGGCTTTGCCAAAACGTTATCATCTTCATATTTTTCAAGTGTTTGATAAACGGTATATTCTTTTCCGTTTAATGTGTATGTATATTCGCTAACTGTTTGCTCCCATCTACCGCTCTTGTCCTTTTCGTCCTGTTGCCAGCCGTTGCCGTCAAGACCTGGAACTAATGCGTGATAGATGAATGGACCAACGAATGAGAAAAGGAAGAGTCCAATTACCATTACAAGGCCTATTACACTGAGCTTTGAACGGAAGAAGCGTCGAACAACCATTCTAGTTGGGGACATAAGCTTTAGGGTTTTATCAAGAGGAGCTTCATTTTCATCAATGATTATTTCTTCCTCTTCTTCAACCTCTTCAGCGATTACTACTTGCTCTTCTACTTCCTTCTCCTTTTGGTAAAGCTTAACGGTTTTTACTTCTTGTGCAGTTAAAAGTACTACATTTTCTGTTCTTTTTTCCATTTTATCTGCACCTCCTATTTAAGCTTTACACGTGGGTCAACAATTGCGTACATAATGTCTGACATCAAAATACCTATAACACTAAGTGTTGCTAAGAACATATTGTAGCCCATGATAAACGGAATGTCACCGTTGTTTGTTAGGTTTAACGCAGTTGTACCGATACCGTCAAGACCGAAGATTTTTTCAGTGATAATTGCACCTGAGAATAGTGCTGGTATAAGTCCTGCAAGTGTTGTTACAAGTGGGATAAGAGTGTTTCTAAAGGCATGCTTGTATATTACCTTGCTCTCCTTTAATCCCTTTGCTCTGGCTGTACGAATATAGTCAGAGTTTAGAACCTCAAGCATATTGGTTCTAGTCATTCTCATTCTTCCACCAAGGCTCAAAATAGTAATGGTGAAGATTGGTAGTATGTAGTATCTCAAGTTACTAAATACATCCAGAATACCCGTTGTACTTTGTGAAGCGTCTGTTGTACCAGAAACTGGGAAAACAAGGAAGCTTGAGAAGAATTCATAAGCTCCTGAGCCCTCTTGGAATATCTTTTCCAAGATGTTTTCTATAATTCCGCCTGTACCAAATGCCGCTTTGAATATGTTAGCAAAGAAGAATGATGGTAATGAAATACCAACCATTACAAGTACTGTAATGAAGTAATCTCTGAATGAATATTGGTGCGTTGCCGCTGTAATTCCAAGAGGAATTGCTATCAAGAACTCGAACACTGTTGCAATTAAAGCAACAACGAATGAAACTGGCAAGCCTTGAACAATTACACGGGATACTGGTTGGTTATTAAGCTTGAATGAACGTCCGAGGGTGATAAATCCATCCTCAAATTCAAATAAGTTACCAATCCAATCAAAATAGCCCTTTACAATTCCTTTAAAGCTGTTATCGCCAATTCCGAGCTGCTCACGGATTTTATCAAGAGTCTCTGGCTCCGAGTTCATACCCGCGTTTGCAGCAACGAAGTCAACTGGCATTAAACGTACCAAAAAGTAAATGATAAGTGATACAGCTACTAATATGAGAATAGAAAGTCCTACTCTTTTTAGTATATATTTTAACATTGTATCTCTCCAAATTAATCTTTTAATTCAAGTTCCCAAATTCTGTCAAGTGGTGTTGAATATGGATTCGAAACATCAGGGAATGAACCTGGGTCAATTACGTCTGAATTGTATGCATAAACTACGCTTCTTTGATATACAGGAAGCTCAACGGCTAGGTCAAGTAGCAAGCCCATTGCCTCTTGGTATATCGCTGCGCGCTCATCTTGGTCAAGGGTTTCTCTTGCCTCGTCAATCTTTTCACTAAGCTCATCAAGAATTCTTTCTTGCTTACCGCCCTCTGTTCTTAGGTAGTTATATCCCCAAGCTCTTGTACTGGATGCGGTTGAGTTTTTGTGATATACCTGATACATATCAGGGTCGAGTGTTGAGCCCCAAGCAGCTGCCCAAACGGTAAGACCGCCTGTTGAAAGCTTGGTAAGCGCTGTTGCGTCTGGAACAACTGAGATATCCCAGCCCATGCTATTTAGAAGCGCTGCTGCGTCAATAAATGTTTGGAAGGTTGGGTGGTCGGTTGATGCACCTGCGATTGTAAATTCAATGCTAAGCTTTTTGTCGCCAGGCTTAACCTTTGCCTTATTCATCAAGGCTTGAATATTCTTTCTCGCTGCTGCTTCTCCATCTGGCTCTCCATCACCATTGATATCAGCTGACCAGTTACCCATATATGGGTAGTTTTTGTTGTTCTTGTTGTCAAGCGTGCCATCCTCATTTCTTGGATATGCCCAGCTTACTGTTGACATTGTCCAGAAAATTTGCTCAGCTGTACCTGGACGGTAGTAGTTAAGCGAGGTGGCTGTATTCATTGCACACATAATTGCTTGACGTAGCTCTAATGATTGGATTTTATCTGCGTTAATACCGATATAACCGTAACCAAGCTGTTTCTCTTGGATAAAGTCAAATCCGCCTTCCTTTTGCAAGGATACGAGCTTGTCATAGTTTTCATTAGTTAACTGAGGTGAAATATAGTGTACGCTTCCACTTTCAAGAAGGTTGATAGCGTCCGCTGCTGGCAATGCTTGGTAACGTACCTTCTCTATTTTTGCGTTTTCTATTCTTTCTCCAACTGTTTCAAAATATTGATTTGCCTTGAAATAAACAACGTTGTTTGCAAGGAAGCCTGTTCCTGATGGATTATCCTCATTTTCACGGTTTGTTGCCTTGTATGCGCCTGCGCCAACTGGAACTGCTGTCTTGTTTGGATCTTGGATTACGTTCTTCATAAAGTCATATTGACCATATGCAACGCCAAACTTGTTGTTTTTAATATCTACGGGATATTTTGCGCTATCGCCGTAATAGTGTTGAGGTGCTACTGAGAAGGAGAAGTTCCATTGTGCCTTAGGGTCTTGTCCTTCAATTGTGATTTGGAGTACATCATACTCCTCTGCATTCTTAGGAGTACCGTCCTCGTTGTGCTCCTTAGCAATTTTGTATTCATTGCCGTTTACAGTGATTGATGTTTGCTCTGATTCTATATGGCCGAGTGAAACGATACCTGAAATGTGGTCATATTTCATTCCGCCCTTGTTGTTTTCGTTGATGATTACACCCTTTGCTTCAGCTGTGTACTCAGTCAAGAGCTGAGTTGCAGTTGCCCAAGCAGAAAGGATAATATGAAGCTCTGATTCAACCTTTGCGTTATATACGTACTCAACTGCCTTTTCCTTAGTTGTTACTTCCTTTTGGTTGTAGTTAGGTGTTACAGAAACGATAACGCTCTTATCATCAGTTTGTTTTCCGTTTGGTAGAGTTTTCTTACCCCACTCGATTGTTACGAAGCCCTCGTGATACATAAAGCGAGCAATTTCATCCTTGAAGAATGGATGTGACTTGTATGGATCTGCCTCTGTATATACGCTTTGTGCAGCTACATAGTCGTCGTTAAGCTCTTCCTTGAATAGCTTTAATGCATATTCATAGTCAGCAAGAAGTGTTTTGTTTGTTCCACCACCGCTAACTGCGTTTTTATAACCGCTTGATAGCTTCTTTTTGTTAATTTCCTTAACCATATCGGCATAGGATAATTCGTATCCGCTTTGACCCTTACCCTTAGACAAGAAAATGTTAATAAGCTCGTTTATACGTGCTCTTGCTCTTTTCATTGCCTGTTCGTTGATAATTTCGTCTTGGCTTTCGCTATCTGCGTTTGACTGAGTTCTATATTCGCTTAGTCCTTTAATCTTTGTTGAATAAATTGTTGCAGATCCTGTATATGATGGATCTAGATATACGTAAAGGTTGAAAAGCACGTCCTCCATTGTAAGTGGTTGTCCGTCTGAATACTTAATACCATTCTTTAAAACGAAGGTATATACTGTTTCATCCTTTGCTTTATCATAATCGGAAATCTCAAAATCCTTTGTTACTGTTGCATAGTCCTCACCGTATGCCACCTCAACTGCGCCATTTACGTAGTTTGAGGAAAGCATTCCAATTTGTGTCATCGACACAATTGTACTGTCTGCGCCAGTGGTTGAGAAATATGGGTTAAACACACCATCAAAGTCCTCGGACATTATAACGAAGGCATCAGGTTTTCCATCTTTATTCTTTCCACAGCCTGAGAAAAGCGCAACCATGCCAAGAAGCATAAGAACACAAAGCACAAGCGCTATTATTCTCTTTTTCATTGAATGTTCTCCTTTTTTGTATGTAAATTTTTAATAAGTATTTTTATTCTTCCTCATAATTCTTTAAAATGAATTCGAGCTCAAGCTTATTGCCGTCTGCGCCTTCAGTAACCTTTAAATTATGAAGATCGTATTCCTCTGAGTAAACCTCATATGAAATACCACTCTTATCGATTCCTAAATCGTCGCTATATCCCTCTGCACAAATTAGACCTACCTCGTATTCATAATCCTGCATTGCGTATGCTGATGCATAAAGAATTAGCTTAGAATTTTTGATGCTTACATTTTCAAAGGATGCTGTTTGTCCGTTCTTATCTGTTTCAATAACTGCTGCAAATAAAGCATATCTTCCACCTGGATGGAGGTAAACGCCTGAAAGCTCAGCTTCTACTGTATCAAAGGTTATATTTTCAATTACAGCATCTGAGCCAAAGCCTGCAAACAAGCCGAAATATTGGCTTCCTGAGGATTCGATCATAAGATTCTTAATTGTGTGTCCATTGCCTTTAAATGTACCAGTGAAGATTTCTTCTGAAAAATATGCTGGCCACATATTGTCCTCGAAATTAAGGTCTGCCATAATTTCGTAGCTGCCACCAACAGTTGCATAGTCCTCGAGCTGGGTTGGTGTATACACCTTATACCAGTCGCCCTCATACTCTTCATAACCTGTATAAAGCTTCAAGGTTCTATTTTTGATTGTTGCAGTTTTTTCATCAATTACAAATGGTAGCTTATATGTTCCATTTATAGCCATTTTTCGTTCGCTATCTAGATAGAAGCTATCGAAATACTTAGTAACGGTTTGACCATCTACTGTTTCAACAGATCTTTCCATAAAGTCGCCAACGTTTGCGAGTGTATTAAATGAAAGATATCCAGTTTCCTCATTACGTGATGGTAAAACAATCTTGTCGCCATCCTTGTAAAGTGGACTTGAAACCTCGTACTTACCAAGAAGAACATCCTCACCGTCTACATTTTCGTAAACCTCAACCTCAGGACATCTAATCCATGCGGCATATACGGTAAGCGCTGGTTCATCTGCTGAATATTGTTTTTTAGGATCAATCTCGACTGTTTCAGGGAATCTGATTTTTCCTGAATAGGAATATACTACGTTTCCTAAATCGTCTTTAATTACATTGCCATTTTTATCCTTCATTGCTGTCTTTTTTGTATACCAGCCTGCGTGGAAATATCCAGCCCTTGAAGCTGCTTCCAAGGGGTACATATT
>JAZNFR010000018.1:0-1688 GCA_045576055.1 Eubacteriales bacterium | reverse complement strand
CACATCTTCCTCATTTGCAGAAAGAAAGAGGTCAGTTTTAAAGGTGTCAAGATATGGGGAAATGCTCATTCCACCGACTAAGGCAGCGCGTGAAATATCAAGTCCATAGTGCTTTATAGAATTGAAAATTCTAAGGCTGGTGTCAGCACTGTTTTTTGACATAATTATAATTTCTGTAAGCTGCTTATCACCACAGTTAAGATTATGTAGCGCCTTTACAAGGGGGAAGGCTGTGCCTGGCTTTAAAATATCATTTTCGTGCTCAAGCTGATACTGTGAATACGCCTCAAGCCCCTTTTCTTCATATATTCTATTCTCCTCCTCAAGGTCGAATAGCGCACGTGAGGAAATACCAACAACTAATTTATCATCAAGTGTATGTGCCATAGCATCTTCTCCTTTTGTTCTTTCTTGATTTTATTATATCATTCATATAAATATAAATCAACTATTTTAATTCACGCACGCGCGTGTTGTCGCATTTTTGCGACAATTTATAGCTTGGCAGTAAAAAGCCCGTCGCTTTGACGGGTTTTTCATTATTTATTGTTATTGTTGCGTCTTCTTTTGTTTTCACCCCTGCCTCCTCCTTTTGGGGGAGGGGGACCGCAACCACCAAGCTGTTTTTTCGCATATCACTCGGTTCGCGGTGGAGGGAGTAAAAAACCCCGCCTAGGTGGCGGGGAATTTTCATTATTTATTGTTATTATTGTGTCTGCGCTTGTTTTCACAGGTGATAACAATTTTACGGTTGTCATCATATCCAACGAAGTGAGTTGAAACGCCCTCAATTCCTTGAACCTCGGAGTGAATAATCATTCTCTCATATGGGTTCATTGGCTCAAGCAGAACATTTCTTTGATACTTAAGTGCCTTTGCTGCCATCTTTCTTGCAAGAGCGCGTAGAGTTTGCTCTCTCTTTTCACGATAGTTTTCAATATCGATAATTACTCTTACATATTCCTTATGCTCACCCTCGCTCTTACGTGCAAGGCAGAGGTTTGAGAGATATTGAAGTGCATCAAGCATTTCACCGCGGTGACCGATTAGGCTTGGCGCGTCCTCACCCTCAATTGTGATAAGGCGTGAAACAAAGCCATTTTCGTTCTCTGTCATATCGCCCTTAACCTCACAGTTAAAGCCGATATCCTTGACAAAGCCCTTAAGGAAGTTAATTGCAAGCTCCTTTTCCTTTAGAGTTACATTAATGCTCTCTTCCTTTTCCTCAATTGTAGGAATTTTTTCCTCAGCTGCCTTTTCAACCTTAGGCTGTGGCTTTGGTTGTGGTTTTGGCTGTGGCTTTGGTTGTGGCTTTTGTTCCTTTTGCTGTGGCTTTTGATTTTTATTGTTTTCTTGCTTTTGCTCTTGGGTTTTTTGTGGCTTTTGCTCCTTTTGTGGCTTCGGTGCTCTTTCTGGCTTGCCGTCATCAACTATAACCTTGATTTCAGCATTTACTCTACCGATTCCAAGAAAGCCCTTCTTGCCAGGATTAATAACCTCAATTGAAATATCACCCAAGGAGGAATAAATGTCATACGCTTTTGCGTATGCTTCCTCTACTGTTTTAGCTTGTAGTGTAAATTGTGTTTTCATATTAATTCCTTATAATTATTCGTCATCATCAATGTGGTGATGCGACCTATATCCTTTGCCCTCTCCATCCTCGTAAACTATATCTGGGCGCTTAT
>JAZNFR010000017.1:0-3179 GCA_045576055.1 Eubacteriales bacterium | reverse complement strand
AATTCCTTTTCTATAATAGCGTGAATATCTACCCAAGTCTTTACACCCGAAAAATCAAGTATATATTTTTCTTTATGCTTATACATTTTTTCTCCTTTCTATTTTGTCACTTCGTAAAATGTTTGATAATGGTCATAGGTTACAAATATAAGTCCGTCGTTCGAATATAATATTCGGTATGTATTTCTGTACCCACTTTGATAGTCAATGTCAGCTTCATACCAAATTCTGTTTGGTTCATCTGGCAGCTTGCCTTTTCTGTTTTCAAAAATATCCCCGCCTATCATTTTTCCGGGACAAGTTTCTGACAAATTGCCTTGGTCAGGAATCCAACCCTGTCCTTCCGCCTCATCTTTAGTAATATAATGATTTGGCAAGGTTTTATTGTAAAACAAAGAGTAATCAACACCATTTATTCCCATACTTGTAGCTGTTCCTGCACGCTTAGTTCTCATTGCCACAAGAGTACAATAGCACCATAAATGTAGCTTGACGGTTGATTCTGCAAGCCAATCGCTTACAGAAACTATTGTTCCGTGTCTTTTATCACACGGATCGCAGGTTGTGGAAATCAATACCGATTGATAATTTTTCCACTTTGCGCTATCTCCGTTTGTTTTTCTGTCTTTAGTTATCTGCATAGTATCGCCTCCCTTCTGCCATCTTTATTTTAACAGAAAAAAGCGGTACTAACCGGTACACTTTTATTATAATCTATGGTTTCTTTGTTTTCAATAAAAACTTTCCATAATCACAAATTCCATAATTTAACCTTTTTCCAAAAATCAAAATTAAAAATCCCATAAAAATTCCGTGTTTTTATGGAAAAAGCAGTGCAAACAAACGAAAAAAGGGAGCACTTATGCACTCCCTTTATGTATTTATTATTTAAAGTAACGATTGAGAAGTCCCTCAAACGCCTTGCCGTGTCTTGCCTCGTCGCGTCCTGCCATATAGCTTCGTGGAAAAGCCCGAGGTAGCCCTAAGTCTTGTATTGCTTGGCTTTGCCCAGCTTTTTAACTATAATATATTTTCAGCTCTGCAGTTGCATAAATTAAGAATTTCCATTAATTTTCTATGCTTTTGTGTGGAATTTAGCACTACAAATTGGAATTTATCAAATTCATTTGTTGTTTTTTGCTTTTTTCAGTACCAGCTCGTGCATTACGAATATGAGCACAAGGAATATGGCAAGGAAAATTGGCAAAAGTGAAATAGAGAAGAAATCCGCTATAACACCGAACAAAGGTGGCATTGCCAAAATTCCGATATAAGCAAACGCCATTTGTACGCCTATCATTGCTTGCGATTTGTCTCTGCCAAAAACATCGGGTGTCATATGAATAATGCACGGATAAACAGGTGCGCACCCAAGTCCGATAACAATAAATCCAATTAGGGCAAACATGAAATGAAACGGCACGAACAATAAGGCGATACCGACAGCAATGACTATCGTTCCCATACGGATGAGGAATTTATCTCCAAGCTTCATAGCAAGAAATCCGTTGATAAATCTTCCAAGCGTTACGCCTATATAGAACATGCTCGCATATCCTGCCGCAGTTTCAGGTGAAAAATCCCAATTTTGTACAAGATAGGTGCTCGCCCAAAGGGACGCGGTCACCTCGAGTGCACAATAAGAAAAGAACATCAAAAAGCACGGGATTGCACCCTTGATAGCAAATATTTCTCTGAATGATAGCGCTTTTGATTCTTTTAGCTTCGGCGTATCGTCATTATCCTTGCTCACTTTTTTCCAAAGCGGTATGCTAATAAATATAATTGCAGAAAGCACCGCTTGAATAATGGAAACAATAAGATAACCACCACTCCAGTTTTCAAGCTTAACGAGTGCGAAGCTCATTATATACGGGCTGATAGATGCGCCAACACCCCACATACAGTGAAGCCAGCTCATATGCTGCGCCTTGAAATGCAGAGCAACATAGTTGTTCAAAATAGCGTCCACTCCACCTGCACCCAGACCAAATGGAATTGCCCATAGAATCAGCATCCAAAATTGAGTGCTGATAGAAAAGCCGAACAAGCAGAGTGCGGTCGTAGTAACACTTATAGCGGTTACCAAGCCCGCGCCGAATTTATGTAATAGCTTATTGCTAAAAAAGCTCGACAATATCGTACCTACAGTAATGGTTACCGATATAATACCTGCGTACGAGACAGGTACGCTAATTTCGGCATGAAGCACGGGCCAAGCCGAGCCTAAAAGCGAGTCAGGCAGACCAAGACTGATAAAGCATATGTATATAAGTGCTAAAAGCAAGCTTCCCATTATTTACCTCGTCAAATTCTTATTTATTAGTTATATTGTAACACAACCTCAAGCACATTTCAATAAACATGTTTTCCATAATCACAAATTCCATAATTTGAGCTTTTTCAAAAATTGCAACCACTAAAATTCCATAAAAACTCCACTATTTCGTGGGAAAAGTGCAACAAAAAAGGGAATCGGTTTCCCAAATTCCCTTTATTACGAGCCTTGCGAGTAACAAGGTTCTGACCGTGAAAATACTATTTGATTTTCACAAAACCTGCAAAGCAGGTCTGTTCTTTTGAACAGTTAGGTCAGGTTCTTATGTATTCAAAGTCCTTATATTACAAGGCTTTACAGCATTATTTGAAATATCTATTCAAAAGTCCCTCAAATGCCTTTCCGTGTCTTGCCTCGTCGCGTCCTGCCATATAGCTTCGTGGAAAAGCCCGAGGTAGCCCCGTGTATTGTATTACTTGGCTTTGTTTGGCCTTTGCCCTGTGATTTTACAAGTGATCTGCACCTTACAAAATTAAGAAATTCCATTAATTTTTCCATTAATTTTTCCATTAATTTTTCGATTTTATTCTTCAATTTCATTTAATTCGGGATATCTTTTGAAATAATAATTTAGTTGAGATTCATTAAATACGCTTTTTAGTTCTTTTAATTTCACAAAATGAACAAAGTTTTTAGTTTTTCTGCCTGCAATAACTGCCATTGTCGCAGCTTGTGTATCTCCTGTATATGTGTCAACTGAACCAATGCCACCAGCAGTTCTATTTATCAAAAAAAGGCCTTCCATAGACTTTACTATATTTTGTTCCAATTTGTATGGCGAGATAGACTTAATATAAAATATTCTTGTTGTGTCAAGTGCTCCGAAACAATCAATAGATAG
>JAZNFR010000016.1:0-2854 GCA_045576055.1 Eubacteriales bacterium | reverse complement strand
TTACCAAAGCCCCCAACAATCATTAAAAATTTTTCTACCCACCTTTGCCCCATTTTCCCCCAACTGAAATTTCATAAGTGGTCGTAAAACAGAGAACACCCATCCCCAAAAAAATACACTCCTCCTCACATTTGCGCCAGTTTAACTCTTACTCCCACCATTGTCAACCCTTGTGCCAAAATAAATCCAAAACTCAAATTTTGCTACGCAGTAATCAAAGAAAACACCGATGAGATTTTTAATTCCTCATCGGCGTTTTTGCCTTATTATGTTGAAAGAACGCAGACATTATGATACAATAGATTTAGAGTAATATACTTGCAATGGTTATTTTTTTTAAAAACTATTTAAAAGGAGAGTCTATGAAGGTTGTAATTATTGGTGGGGTTGCTGGTGGAGCAACTGCTGCGGCAAGAATAAGAAGATTAGACGAGAATGCGGAGATTATTATTTTTGAGCGCTCGGGTTATATTTCATATGCAAACTGTGGCTTGCCATATTATATCGGTGGTGTTATTGAGGACAAAGAGGACTTGACACTGCAAACGCCCGAGGGCTTTTATAGGAGATTTAAAATCAAAGCCAAGGTAAACCACGAGGTAACCGATATTGACGCAAAAAACAAAACCGTTTTCGTAACCGACCTAAAAACAGGAGCGAGCTTCACGGAAGGCTATGACAAGCTTATTTTATCCCCTGGTGCAAAGCCTATTTTGCCCGATTTCTATACTGAAAACGAAAGAACCTTTACTCTTAGAACAGTAGAGGATACGCTGAAAATCCGTGCGTTTGTTGAGCAAAATCAGCCTAAGACGGCAGTTATTATCGGCGGTGGCTTTATCGGTCTTGAAATGGCGGAAAATCTTGCTGAGCTTGGAATAAAAACAACAATAGTTCAGCGTGGCAACCATCTTTTGCCACCCGTTGACTGCGATATGGCATCGTTTATTCACGCAAGCTTTCGTTACCACGGAGTAGAGCTGTTACTCAATAGTAGCGCAAGTAAAATGAGCATTACAGATAACAAGGTTCAGCTTGAGCTTGACGGTGGAAAGCAACTCAGCGCCGATATGGTCGTGCTTGCAGTTGGTGTTACTCCAGAAAACACACTTGCGAAAAAGGCAGGCTTGGAGCTTGGCTTAAAGGGCACAATCAAGGTAAATAGCAAAATGGAAGCCTCTGTGCCTGATATCTACGCAGTGGGTGATGCCGTGCAGGTAAAGCATTTTGTAACAGAGCAGGATGCAGTAATTTCCTTGGCAGGACCTGCAAACAAGCAGGGGCGTGTCGCTGCTGACAATATTTGTGGGCTTGGAAGCGAATATAAGGGCTCACAGGGCTCATCTATTATAAAGCTATTTGATATGACAGTGGCAACAACGGGAATTAACGAGCAGCAAGCAAAATCAAGTGGCTACGAATACGAAAAGATTATTTTAACCCAAAATTCCCACGCAGGATATTATCCGGGCGCAAAGGCAATGACTCTAAAGCTGATTTTTGAAAGGAAGAGCCTTAAAATTTTAGGCGCACAAATTGTCGGCTACGATGGCGTTGATAAGCGTATTGATGTAATTGCAACAGCAATTCGTGCAGGCTTGAAGGCTGATTGGCTAAAGGATTTAGATTTGGCATACGCACCACCATACTCCTCAGCAAAGGACCCTGTTAATATGGCAGGCTTTGTCGCTGAAAATATCAAAAACGGTGTGGTAAAGCAGTTTTATTATGAGGATATTTCCGCCTTGCGTGAAAGAAAGGATGTAATTTTGCTTGACACTCGCACTCCGTTTGAATATATGCGAGGTCGTGCAGACGGCTTTATCAATATTCCGCTTGATGATTTAAGGGAGCGCATAGGTGAGCTTGATAAATCCAAACAAATCTATGTAATGTGTCAAAGTGGACTCCGTAGCTATTTGGCGACACGAATTTTAATGCAAAACGGCTTTGATGCCTACAATTTCGCAGGTGGCTTTAGACTATATAGCAGTATCAAAAACGAGGAATTGCTATCTAATAGGTGCTACTCCTGCGGTATGGAAAAAACAGATAAATAAGAATTTGTAGGAGCATATATGAATAGCGTAAATAAAACACTATACATCCCCTTATACGGTAAGTCCTACGTGAGCAAGAAGGGCTTGTTCCTTGATGATAAAAAAGCCGAAGAAATTTGGGAGGCGGAAGGATTTCCGCTGAAGGGTAAATCCAAATCCAAATGGCTTGCTTACTATATGGGTATTCGTTCTGCCGTATTTGATAAATGGCTAAAGAGGCAAATGGCAGATTTACCAGATGCGATGGTTATTCATATCGGTTGTGGAATGGATAGCCGCATCATAAGAGTTGGAGCTGAAAATCACAAGTGGTATGACATGGATTTTACGGAAGTTATTGAAGAAAGAAAACGCTACTATGCCGAAACGGATAACTATAAAATGATTGCAGGTGATGCAAGAGATTGCGGTTGGCTGACAGCTATCCCGGAGAAGAAATCTGCCATTGTAGTTATGGAAGGCGTGAGTATGTATTTGACCACAGATGAAATGCGAACTTTAACTGATAGCCTTTGCACTCATTTTGAAAGCATTATGCTTTTAGTGGATGCCTATACCTCTTTTGCCGCTAAAATGTCAAAGCGAAGAAACCCTATAAATGACGTAGGCGTTACAGAGGTTTACGGTATAGACAACCCACGATCTTATCAAAGCGAGAAGCTTGCTTTCGTAAAAGAACACACGATGATACCGCAGAAATATATAGACAAGTTGAAAGGTTTTGAAAGGTTCATATTTGCGAAGCTTTATGCAGGCGGTTTCTCAAAAAAACTGTATCGCTTGTTTGAATACAA
>JAZNFR010000015.1:0-3490 GCA_045576055.1 Eubacteriales bacterium | reverse complement strand
TGAATGTCTTACCAGGAGTTGCTTCTCTTGAAGCTTCGCCATCTACGATTGTACCGCCGTTGGCGTCGAAGGTAAGTGTAACCTTTGTAGCCTCTTGTGTGTCAGAATCTGTATTTGAGCTATCGTTAACCTCACCGTCGGTTTCTGAGTCACCAGGCTGTTGGTTTTCATTTTCGTTTTCGTCGCCAGGCTGTTGGCTGTCATTGTTTTCGCCATCAGCTTCCCAAATAGCCTCAAGCTCCATATCCTTTTCAACTGTGAATGGGAACTTGATGGCTTTATCGCCGTCCATCCAGCCCTTGAAGGTGAAGCCTTCTTTTGTTGGCTTTGGAAGCTTTTTGATTGTTTCGCCAACCTTGTAGGTAAGCTCGTTTTCATCAAGCTCGGCATCCTCGCCTGCGTCAAGAGTAATCTTAACGGTCTTCTCTTGAACGGATTCTGTGTCTGTGTCGGTCTTATCTGGTCCGCAAGCTGCGAGAGAAATAACCATGAGTGAGAACAAAACCACGCATAAGAGTTTGATTAAAGTTTGTTTTTTCATTTTCGTTTCTTCCTTTCAGAATATTATTAATCATTTTGGTGCATCTTATATAAATAAGATTATAAGAGTTTTCTCTTTGCTATATAATTATAACATTTAGAAAAATTAAAGTAAATAGATTAATTGTTAAATCGATTTTTTCTACCTTTTGCACAAAAATCGTCAAAAAAGAGAAAGCGCACAACCAAAGAAATTGTGCACTTTTGCTAATTATATATTACAAATAATGATAGAAAAAGATTGATTTTTAAAAAACAAATGATTTAGAAAACAAATAACTAAAAAGAAGAATTAGATAGAAAATGTGCATTTTTTAGCAATTTCTTTTAGCTTTTTATTGATTTTAGAATCAGTGTTTTCTGGCTCAAATGTTACCTCTGTTGGGTCTATGTCGGTGAAAAAACCAAACATAACAAGGCCAGCAAGATACCTGCCATAGTCAAGAGAGAGGTGGAAGCCGTCACGGTTTATGTTAAATTCACTTTGGAATTCTGCAAGGTCACGCGCCATTTCAATTGCCTCGCCGTTTGGAATAATTTGCAAGCCGTGAAGAGAAGCAAAGTGATCCGATGCCTTGATAATTTCACCAAGCATTTTCTTTCTATCGCGATTATAACGTACAAAGCCGAAATGGTCGCTTTTATCATCGTATGCCCATGTGCGATGAAAAACAATCTCTGCGTTCGGACATTTTTCACGAATGAAGCCGAGTATATTTGTTAGAAATGGTTCGTAAGTTTCTGGAATTCCTGAATCGTGCGAAACCTGTTGAACAGTGATATAGTCCCAGTCCATTTCTAAAAGTGCTTCGTTTATAGATGTGTCGCGCTCACTATCTGAGCCGTTGTCTTGGCTTCCGTAAAATTTGTTTGCACCGACGATGTTATTCCAGTGTGTTTCAAGTGAGCATCCACCGATATAGAGGTTGCGCACAAAAATTTTGCCGTCTGAAATTTGATGCAAATATCTGGTTGCATCCTGTGAGAAGCTGTTTCCTATGCAAAGTATGTTCATTTTGTTTCTCCTTTTAGCTAAAAGTAGCTCTTAAATTGAAGTTTTATAAAAAATCCCTTGATACGTGTCGCGTTTTGCTAGCTCTTTGTCTATATCGTTAATGACAGAAACCTTCTTTTTTGACCACTCAGGGGCGAGTAGTAAATCGCCAAGACCATCACCGGTTACGCGCTCAACTACTATGTCAGGGGGCAAAATTTCAAGCTGATCGCACACTATTTTAACGTATTCGTCCTTTTCTAGTGGCGTATATTTGCCAGATTCATAAAGGGAGGCGAGAGGCGTGTTCTTTAAGACGTGCAAGAGGTGAATTTTCACTAGGTCTGGATGCAAATTTCGCACACTGGTCGCGGTATTTTTCATATCATCTCGGGTTTCGCCAGGTAGTCCGTTAATGATGTGAATGCCTATTTTTATGTTGGGCGCACCACTACGCAGCCTATAAAAAGCATCCTTAAACACCTCGAATGAGTGGCAACGGTTGATTCTTTTAGCTGTTTCGTCGTTTGAGGTTTGCAAGCCCAGCTCGATGGTTACAGGGATTTTTTTAGAAATCCTATTTAATACATCGATTTTTTCGTTTTCAAGGCAGTCGGCACGAGTTGCGATGTCAATCATAACTGCACCCTCAAATTTAGACACGTGGTCGAGGATTCTTTCTAAATTTACGGGGGAAGTGTACGTATTTGTGTATGCTTGTAGGTATGGAATATACTCATTCGTTTGCCATTTACCACGCATTACCTTGATACCTTGACTATATTGCTCCTCTAAAGAGGCAAGATTGCGAGTTTGCCCCCAGGAGCTACCTCCCGAGCAATAAATGCATCCGCCATATCCAAATGTGCCGTCTATGTTTGGACAGCAAAAGCCAGCATCAAGTGGAACCTTTGCAACCTTGTGCCCGAAGCGATGCTTAAGGTAGTAATCATATGTATGATAGCGCTTGTTTGTATCCGAAAAAATAAATGGGTTCGTATCAACCTGCGACATAATTACCTCCTTATGCTCTCTTACGATTTATTTTACTACAAATAATGTTTTAATTCAATATGGCTCTTGACAAAAATAACAAATTTTAAAAACTGCTTGACAAAGTACTTTTCTTTTGATATAATTATTTCGCAATTGCTACTATGGCTCAGTTGGTAGAGCACATCCTTGGTAAGGATGAGGTCGTCGGTTCGATTCCGACTAGTAGCTCCAAAAAGTCCTGTGAACACACGGGGCTTTTTTTATTTTATTTAATGAAGAAAGGCGCTGACAAAATCAGCGCCTTTAGCTTTAAATTATAAAATCATCTGGAACAGGGATTTTCGCATCCAGCTTTTTCTTTAGATTGTATTCGGATCTTGGATTGATAAGCTCGCGGTAATCGAGGTCGCCTCTATCAAGAGCTGTAACTATTGTCTCTGCAGTTGCAATATTGGTTGCCAAAAGTGTGTTGTGCACATCACAAAGACGGAGTAGATTTTGCTCAACCGCATAGTGACCATTATAAAGTGAATCATTTGCTGGGTTTGTTGAACGGAAGTAGAATAGAATATCAATCTCGTCATAAGCAATACGAGAGGCAATTTGCTGTTCACCACCAAGCTCACCTGACAAAAGCTTTTCTATCTTTAGTCCGGTTGCTTCAGAAATATATGCACCGGTTGTGCTAGTAGCGCAAATAGAGTGCTTGCTTAAAATACCGCAATAAGCGATACAAAATTGTGTAATAAGTTCTTTTTTTGTGTCATCTGCAATGATAGCAATTTCCATTGGTCCCGTCCTCCCGAAAAAAAGATTTATTTCCATTTTTTATATTATCACAACCAAATACTAAATGTCAATGCATTTTTGTATTTTTTGCCAAAAAAGCTATTAAAAATTTGTGATTAAATCAACGTTTTTCGTTAATGTGCACAAAAATTGTTAGCCATAACTGTAAGG
>JAZNFR010000014.1:0-5359 GCA_045576055.1 Eubacteriales bacterium | reverse complement strand
AAGAAGGGAAATAAAATATATAAGCCTTTTAAGAGAGTTGCCGTATGGTGCAAGGCAATAAGGGGAATATATTTGTCTCATCCTGGAGTTTCCAACCCAACGATTTTTTATCTAGTAGATTTGGACGGGTCCTCCCGTTAGCGAGGCGTTTTGTTGATTGACAGAACACGAGTGGGCGTTTATTCGTCAAGTAAGAGTGGTACCGCGGAGATTTCTTCGTCTCTTTATGCACAGGGATAGTTGCGTAAAGAGGCTTTTTGTTTTTAAAGCATTCGGTTTACACGTCCCATGCTCACTCAAGGAAAGGATTTTACTATGGAAAATTTCAAAAAGTATTCAAAACAATATTTTGCTCCATCCGGAGTTACTATGGACTGGACAAAAAAGGACTCAATTGACAATCCACCTATTTGGTGTAGTGTTGACTTGCGTGATGGCAACCAGGCACTCATTATCCCAATGTCACTTGAGGAAAAGCTAGAGTTCTTTAAGCTTTTATGTAAGGTCGGCTTTAAGGAAATCGAAATCGGATTCCCAGCTGCCTCCGAAACTGAATATGAGTTTTGCAGAACACTTATTGAAAATAATTTAATACCTGACGATGTAACAATTCAAGTGCTTACCCAATCAAGAGAGCACATTATTGCAAAAACCTTCGAGGCAATAGATGGTGCAAAGCACGCAGTTGTTCACTTATATAATTCTACATCAGTTGCTCAAAGAGAACAGGTGTTCAAAAAAAGCAAGGAAGAAATTATTGAGATTGCTAAGTTCGGTGCAAACCTATGCAACGAATACAAGGCTAAGGCAAAGGGCAAGGTTACATTCGAGTATTCTCCTGAAAGCTTTACAGGCACCGAGCCGGAATTTGCTCTTGAAATTTGTAACGAGGTTATAAATATCTGGAAGCCAACACCTGATAATAAGGTTATAATCAACTTGCCTGTAACTGTGTCGCACTCAATGCCTCACGTTTACGCAAATCAAGTTGAATATATGTCAAAGAATCTTAACTGTCGCGAAAACGTTATCATCTCACTTCACCCACATAATGACCGTGGCTGCGCTGTGGCAGATAGCGAAATGGGACTTTTAGCAGGTGGCGACAGAATTGAAGGTACGCTTTTTGGCAACGGTGAAAGAACTGGTAATGTTGATATAATTACACTAGCTCTTAATATGTATTCACAGGGCATTGACCCAGGTCTTGACTTTTCAAATCTTCCTGCAATTACCGAGGTTTATGAAAAGGTTACAAGAATGCGCGTTTACGAAAGGCAGCCATACAGCGGTCAGCTTGTCTTTGCTGCATTCAGTGGCTCGCACCAAGACGCAATTGCTAAGGGTATGAAGTTTAGAGAGGGCGAAAATAAGGTGTGGAACGTTCCATATCTTCCAATAGATCCAACCGACGTTGGTAGAGTCTATGAGGCTGACGTTATTAGAATTAATTCTCAATCAGGTAAGGGTGGAATTGGTTACATACTCGAAACACAATTCAAGCACGTATTACCTCCTAAAATGAGAGAGGCGTTTGGCTACCACGTCAAGAGCATTTCAGACCACGAGCATAGAGAACTCCAACCAAAAGAGGTTTACGACATCTTTATTCGCGATTTTGTTAATGTTAATACACCAGTCGATGTCGAAAGAGCAGTTTATACCGATAAGGATGGTGGCATCGTTGCTGAATGTACAATTAAATATAACGGAGTTTCGTATGTTCGAGTCTCCGAGGGAAATGGACGCTTAGACGCCGTTTCCAATGCCATAAAGGATGTAATCGGTATTGATTACATATTTGACAGCTACACAGAGCACGACCTTGAGGGTAAATCAAGCTCCAAGGCATCCTCATACGTAAGCATTAAGCTTAACGATAAAGCATATTACGGTGCAGGAATTGATAGCGATATTATCGTTTCCTCAGTAAAGGCACTTGTAAGTGCAGTTAATATAATGCTAAATAAATAACCCCCAAAAAGGAGGAAAACAATATGAAAATGACAGGCGCAGAGATAATTATCAATACGCTTATTGAGCAGGGAACCACCGACGTTTTCGGTTATCCAGGCGGACAAGTTATTAATATTTATGATGCACTTTATAAAAATAGTGATAGAATCAATCACATCTTAACAGCACACGAGCAGGGCGCTGCTCACGCAGCAGACGGCTACTCACGTGCAACGGGTAAGGTTGGCGTTTGTATTGCAACCTCAGGCCCAGGTGCTACCAACTTAGTTACTGGTATTGCAACAGCAATGCTTGACTCAATCCCAATGGTAGCAATTACAGGAAACGTTCCTTGCTCACTTATCGGTAAGGACTCATTCCAAGAAATTGATATTACAGGCGTTACATTGCCAATAACAAAGCACAATTATTTTGTAAATAAAGTGGAGGATTTGGCAGACTCAATTCGTGAGGCATTCCAAATTGCAAAATCAGGCAGACCTGGCCCAGTTTTAGTTGACGTTCCAAAGGACGTTCAGGTTGCAGTTTATGATTTCGAGCCACAAGGAATTGTAGAAAAAATTCCACTTCCCAAGGCAGATGAGGCTTCAATTGACGAGGCAGTTGCTCTTATAAACGAAGCTAAAAAGCCTTATATCTATATCGGTGGTGGCGCTGCTGGTCTTAAAATGGGCAAGGAAATAATTGAGCTTGCTGAAAAAATTGATGCTTGTATCGGTTGCTCATTTATGGGCCTTTCAGCAGTTCCCGATGACTACGATAGATTCCTTGGTATGCAAGGTATGCACGGACATTACGCATCTTCAATTTCTCAAAAGCACGCAGACCTCATAATTGGTGTTGGTGTTCGCTTTAGTGATAGAGCAACAGGTAACACAGCAAAGTTTGCTAAAAATTCAAAGATTATTCAGCTTGATCCCGATTTCGCTGAGATTAATAAAAATGTAAATGTCGATCTCGGTATTGTTGCCGATGTTCGCGATTCATTTTTAAGAATTTTAGACAAGGTTGAAAAGAGCGAAAAGCCAGAATGGATAAAAGAGGTTCATTCTTACAAGGCAAAGGAAGAAGAAATCGCAAAGAAGGCTGAAAAGATAGCTGGTGATCGTATGACACCAAAGATGATGTTCGACGTAATCAATAAATATAAGTTACCAAGAACAATAATCACAACAGACGTTGGTCAGCACCAGATGTGGGCTGCTCAATACGCTAAATTTGATACAACAAGACGCTTTGTTTCAAGTGGTGGTCTTGGTACAATGGGCTTCGGTCTTGGCGCTGCAATCGGTGCAAGGGTTGCAACAAACGACCCAACAGTTTTAGTAACTGGAGATGGTAGCTTTGGTATGAACCTAAACGAGCTTGCAACAGCAGTTACATATAATGTTCCACTTGTAATAGTTCTTTGCAATAACGGCGTTCTTGGTATGGTTCGTCAATGGCAAAACCTATTCTTTGGCAAGAGATTTTCAAACACGGTTCTCGAAAGAAAGACCGACTTTGTTAAGCTCGCTGAGGCTTTTGGTGCAACAGGTATGAGGGCAACCAATTTAGAGGAATTCGAAAAGGCGTTTAAAAAGGCGATTACAATCAATGGTCCTGTTGTTATTGACACGGCAATTGATAAGGATGAATTCGTTCTTCCAATGCTCCCACCAGGTGGCTCAATTGACGATATAATTACAGAAAAGGGGGAGAAGTAAGATGGGAAAGACAAACAAATTTGTAATTGCAGTTTATGTTGATAACAAATATGGTGTTCTTACAAGAGTAACAAGTATGTTTACTCGTCGCGGCTTCAATATTGATGCCTTAACCGTTGGAGAAACCGAATCCCCCGACTATTCTCGTATCACTATTTGCATGAGTGGTGATGGATATGCAAAGGAGCAGCTAATCAATCAGCTCCGTAAGCTTATCAACGTTAAAAAGGTTGAGGAAGTCGAGGAAAGCTCATCAATTAAAAGAGAGCTTGCTCTTATAAAAATTAAAAACAATTCCGCAACAAGAACAGATGTGTTATCTGCAGTTGATGTTTATCGTGCAAAGGTAATTGATTTTACAGCAACTGAAATGTGCATTGAAATAACTGGTGACCCCACAAAAATCAACGCATTTATCGAATATATGCTACCGTATGGCATTTTAGAGATGTGCCGTACAGGTATTGTTGCTCTTGAAAGAGGAGAAGGCACCCTTCTTTCAAAGGAGACAAAAACAGGTGTCCACAAACAAAACTAATAATTAAATTTGATATATATTTTAAGGAGAAATTTATCATGGCAAACATTTACTATCAACAAGATTGCGATCTTAACAAATTAAACGGCAAAACCGTTGCAATTATCGGCTACGGCTCACAAGGACACGCTCACGCTCTTAACTTGAAGGAGTCAGGCGTTAACGTTATCGTTGGTCTTTACGAGGGCTCAAAGAGCTGGGCAAAGGCTGAAAAGGCTGGTCTTAAGGTTATGACATCAGCTGAGGCAGCAAAGAATGCTGATATGATTATGATTCTTATCAACGACGAAAAGCAAGCAAAGCTTTACAAGGAAAGCATTGAGCCAAACCTAACAGAGGGCAAAACACTTATGTTCGCTCACGGCTTTAACATCCATTTCGGTTGCATTAAGCCACCAAAGAACGTTAACGTTATAATGGTTGCTCCAAAGGGCCCTGGTCACACAGTACGTTCAGAGTACCAAGTAGGTAAGGGTGTTCCTTGTCTTATCGCTGTTCATCAAGATGCAACAGGCGACGCACTTGAACTCGGTCTTGCTTACGCTCTCGGTATTGGTGGCGCACGTGCAGGCGTTCTTGAAACAACATTTAGAACCGAAACAGAAACAGACCTCTTCGGTGAGCAAGCTGTTCTTTGTGGTGGTGTTTGCGCACTTATGCAAGCAGGCTTTGAAACACTTGTTGAGGCAGGCTATGACCCAAGAAACGCATACTTTGAGTGCATTCATGAGATGAAGCTTATCGTTGACCTCATTTACCAAAGTGGCTTTGAGGGTATGAGATACTCAATTTCTAACACAGCTGAATATGGTGATTACATCACAGGTCCAAAGATTATCACTGAGGACACAAAGAAGGCTATGAAGAAGGTTCTTTCAGACATCCAAGATGGTACATTTGCAAAGGACTTCCTACTTGATATGAGCGATGCTGGTAGCCAAGTACACTTCAACGCAATGAGAAAAATTGCTGCTGAGCACCCAAGTGAGGTAGTTGGTAAGGACATTAGAAAGCTTTATAGCTGGGCTGACGAAGAGAAGTTTATCAACAACTAATAAAAATCTATAATTGTAGGGGAGGGGTCACCCCTCCCACAAACAATATACGGAGTGCAAAAAATAAGTCGGATCGTAGCCAT
>JAZNFR010000013.1:0-8128 GCA_045576055.1 Eubacteriales bacterium | reverse complement strand
TCCAAAGCCAGCACCAGTGGCTGTTCCAAAGGCTGAGCCTGCTAAGGCAGAAGAGCCAAAAAAGGAGGACGCAAAGGCAGATGCTAAGCCAGCTCCAGTAGCAGCTCCAAAAGCTGCGCCAAAGGCAGCACCTGTTAAGGTCGCAGCACCAGCAATAGACCCAAAAACTGCTGAAGAATTAAAGCTTTTCGCTGAAAAGTGCGACAAAATCTTCAGAGAGGTTAAAAAGGATATTATTGGTCAAACTGAGGTTGTTCAATTTACAATTATTGCAATCATTGCAGGTGGTAACGTACTTCTCGAGGGTGCACCAGGACTTGGTAAAACTCGTCTTGTAAGATCACTCGGTAACGTATTTGATCTTCCATTCTCAAGAATTCAGTTTACCCCAGACTTGATGCCTGCCGACGTTACAGGTACTAACATTATTACAAGAGACGAAAACGGAAACTCAAAGTTTGAATTCCAGAAGGGTCCTATCTTCAGTAACATAGTACTTGCCGACGAAATTAACCGTGCTACTCCTAAGACACAGGCAGCTCTACTTGAGGCCATGCAGGAGCACAAGGTAACAGTTATGGGTGTATCCCGTAAGCTTGACGAGCCATTCTTCGTACTTGCTACACAGAACCCAATTGAACAAGATGGTACATACCCACTTCCTGAGGCGCAAATGGACCGTTTTATGTTCAAGATATTAGTTCCTAACCCTTCAGCTGAAGAGCTTGGACAAATCGTAACAATGACACAAAAGACCATGGACGAATGTGCACAAGCTGCATGTAACGGCGAAGAGCTTCTTCGTATGAGAGCGGTAGCTAAGACCATTCCAATTGCGAAAGAGGTTCTTGACTACGCCATGGTTATGATTGCTTCCACACACGCAAGCAGTGAGGTAGCAACAGCAACAACAAAGAGATATATCAGAGAGGGTGCCAGCCCACGTGCTGCTCAGGCCCTCATTACCGCCGCAAAGGTACGTGCTCTTATTAAGGGTAGATATAACGTTTCATATGATGATATCAACTCACTTGCAGTACCTGTTCTTCGTCACAGAATTAAGCTTGGATTTGAGGCAGTTACCTCAAAGATGAGCGCAGATGACGTAGTTCTTTCACTTGTTAGAGACCTTAATAACGCAGGAAAGGGTGTAACAGCAACAACCTTAGGCGTTAAGAATTCAGCTCCTACAATGACAAAGAGTGAAGAAATGCTTAACCTTGACAAAAAAGGTAAGAAAGACAAGAAAGATAAGAAAAACAAAAAATAATTTTAGGCGGTAAATATGAAACGTAGAATATTAGACGGTGACTTTCTCGACCGTCTCGATGCCGCAGCACTTCTTTTGTAAACTCCTATGACGGGCTTTTTTGGAGGCTCTAGAAAAGCCCGTTCATATGGTAATACAGTAGAGTTCGCTGACTTCCGTGAATATGCACCAGGCGATGATATTAGACGTATCGACTGGAACGTATATGCACGTAGTGAAAAATACTTTATTAAGTTGTTTACAGATGAAAGACAAATGCATAACCGAATTATGATTGACTGCTCAGCCTCTATGGCGTGTGGCCAACCCGAAAAGGCACAAGCAGCCTTGAAAATTGCGGCAGCATTCGGATATCTTTCCGTGTGTTCTATGGATAGAGTTTCATATGAGCTTATGAGAGATGGAAAAACTGAAGGTCTTGGATTTAATATCACTAACAAGGATACCTTCTACCGTGCAGCTCAAAAGCTTGAAACGACTGATTTTGAGGGTGAAACAGACCTTGAAAAATCCATAGTAAATATGAAAACACCGGGACACGATGATGGTCTAACTATAATAATTTCTGACTTTTTGACAGATAGTAACTGGAAAAAAGCTGTAGACTTCCTTATGTATCACCGTAGGGAAATACTCATGATACAAGTGCTTTCACCAGATGAATTGTTCCCTAACCTTGATGGTAGAATTCAGATGATTGACTCTGAATCATCAGGCGCAGGAGACGACAGAAACATGAGAATTGTAATGACCAAAAAGCTTGTTAAGGCATACCAAAGAGCTTTTGACGAATACGAGCAGGAGCTTATAGATTTCTGCGCATCAAGAAACGTTACATTCTTCACTGTATCATCAGATGATTCCATTGAAAAAGTAATTTTTGGAAAAGGATACGAAACGGAGATAATCAAATGATATCAAACATTCTTGAACAGTTCAGTAGTCAACGAATTATTCATACTGGCTACGGATGGACATTTGGATTGCTGGGTCTTTTAGGACTTATTGCGGTGCCTATCGTCATTTTGATATATTTGATTAAATCAAAATACGTACCTAAAACTGTATCCAGCACATACATTTGGAAACGAAGCCTCAAATATATGAAGCGCCGTATTCCAATTAACTTTATAATGTCCTTATTGCTTATCGTACAGCTCTTGACTGTTGCGGTAGCTACCTTTGCCTTGATGGATGTTAAGGTTGAGGATGAGTATAACAATAAAGATAAAATTATTATAATTGACGCCTCTGCAAGTATGACACTTGAAAGAGAAGCGTACGTTATAACAAACCTAGGAACAAAAAAGCCTGTTATGGCAACACGCTATGACTACGCACTCAATAGACTTGAGGAATTAACCGCAGATACTAACGCACAAAGTGGTGTTTGTATTATTTTTGCAGGCGATTCGCCTCAAATCTTGACATCATCTCAGCCAAGAATTGACGAGGGTGATGAAACAGAGGTTCCTTACATTTATGACCTAGCAAGAGTTGGCGATATAATGGGTGTTCTTAAGGAAAAGACCTGCTCAGATAGAGCAACAAACCTTAATAGCGCACTTCATATGGCGGCAGAAGCGATAGATATTAGCCCAGAGGCTAAGATTTATCTCTTGACTGACAGAGAAAAGAGCGGATTTTTGCTTGGTGAAAATGCAAATATTGAAATAATCTCTTGTAACGACCCAGAAAACGACAGAAACGTCGGCATTATTGGCTTCCAAGAGAAGAAGACCGAAATTAGTTATTCATTTGATGTAACTGTTGACGCTCAAGGTAAGGATCAATCATATTCCGCAGATGTAGTTTTTGAGCTTGACGGCGTAGAAATGGATAGAAAAAAGGTTGTTTTAAGCACAAAAACTAACGATACTGCACCAAAGACAATGACCATAACCTTTGGTCCTATCAAAATTAAGCAGTACGAAAGAGCTAGAGTTTATGTTGATACCGATAAGGATATTATCGGTTACGACGATGAGTCATACCTATATTACGTTCCTGAACAACAGCTTAAGGTTCTATATGTTAGTGATCAGGTTAAATATAAGGAAGGCTCAAACAGAATCGTAGACCTTGATAGAAGACCGGCTTTGATGAACGTTTTACGTTCACAGGGCGTAACATTTACATTAGATAATGTTTTCCATGCAGACAATATTAAAAATGCACCAACCTCAGGATTCAACCTATATATATATGAAGGAACTGAGCCTGAGAAAGCACCAACAGATGGTGCAATTTGGTACTTTGATGCCGAGGGCACACCAACAGGTGTTGATGGCTTGTATATCACAGAGGATATAATCGAGCTTGTTAACACAAAGATTGAAGAGCCTGAATTGCAAGGCGACTATGCAAAGGAAATATTAAACAACGTTAACTATGGCAAGGAAGACGCTATAATTCCTCCAACCTTGAATAGCTTTGCGCTACTTCACAGTGCTTTGGATGAGGCAGGCTTCCCAATCTTCGAGGTCCCATCTGGATTTGATGTTATATTTACAGCTCCATATGAAGCAGTAAATGCCAAGGGTGAAACTAAGGTGGTTCATGCTCCTATCATGATAGCAGGAACCGTTGGTACAACTAGAGTAGTTGTAACTACATTTGAATTAAGCTTGAAAAACACACTTATTCACTTTGACCCAGATAACTTCATTAACTTAATGGAGAATCTTGTTGATTTCTCAACCCCTGACATATTGCCTAGCCGTACACCATTTATAGGTGAAAAGCTACAATTCAATCCACCATCAGGTATTGAAAGCATCAAATATATTTATTTCTCACCTGAGGAAGAGATTGGCCGTTATGACGACGAAAGAGGCGAGGGTCACCAAGAATATCAATGGAGCAAGAAGGATGGTGAGGTTCTTCCAAACTTCACTCTTAAAAAGTTCGGCTTGTATGAAATGCGAGTTACTTATGAGCCAACATATATCACTGACGATTTTGGCAACGTGGTGGAGGGACAACGCGAAACAGAGGTATTCTCCGTATACACAAGAGCCATAGACAGTGAGATTAAGCTTGGAGACACAGAGCTTCAAGAGCTGATTATACCAGCAAAGGGTCTTACAGAAGCAGAGGTTTATGTAAGACATACACCAATTTTGCCATGGGTTGTATTAGCGCTAATTGTGTTACTTATAATTGAATGGGGGGTATATTACAGAGATGAATATTAATTTTGCCCCATTATTTGCAGGACTCAATTGGCCACCAGAAAAGCCATGGATTTTACTTATCACAATTCCTGCTTTGATACTTGGTATTGTTCCGTTTTTAAGACTTAATAAAAAACGTAGAGTATCATCAAAGCATTTGATTCCATTTATTATCCATTTAACTCTTATTTTGATTTTGTCAACTGTTGTAGCAGGTATTTCTTATACTGAAACAAAGACAACTATAGACCCTAACGGTAATGTAATCGTTTTCGTTGTGGATATGTCGGACAGTAACGCACAAATGAAAGCGGAAATGAACAAGCATATGCACGACGTTATGAAGGCGTCCGAAAGAAAAGAGTCCATTTATCCAGAAGAAGCAAGAACAAAATTTGGTCTTGTTGTATTCGGTGGTGGTGATGACGGAATTATTAGAAACCAAACAATAGCGTCTAAAAGCGCAAAGGATCCTACATTAACTGATGAACAAAAGAAAAAGGCAGGAATGGTTCTTTTACCAGGTGAATTAACCTCCGCAACATCTGATATACTTCACGATTATGAGGCATTAAAGGCATCCGATGAAAGAGACCAAAGTGCCCTAAGAGCTGGTATTAACCTAGCTCTTGACACATTGCTTGGTGAGGATAGGCGCGATAAAACCTACGAGCACAGCAATAAAAGAGTAATTCTTATGTCTGACGGACGCGAAAATGTTGGAAATGCATATTATGCTCTTCAAGAATTTGAAGATAATAGCGTTAAGCTTGAGTGTGCATATTTCGACTATTTAAATAGTAGCGCCGTTTCTGAAATGCAGATTGTTGGTCTTGAAACAAAGGGCGACGCGATTGACGGAAGAAATTATAATGCAACAGTAACAATTAACAGTACAAGTAGAATTCTTGATGCAACTATTAGCATTAAGGACGTTGTAACAGGAAAAACACTTATAACTGAGACAGGTGTAACAATTCCTAAGGGCATTTCTGCTCATAGACTAACATTTGTTGCTAAGCAATATGATTATACTGAAGAATTCTCAGTGCCAAAGGCATACGAGGAAGCATTCGATCAAATTAGAGCAAAGGGCATTCAAGCAATTAAGGCAGAGGTTTCTGTTAAATCAGGAGTTGGCTATGAGTGTCTTGATTGTGGTTCTATTTGGTCAAGATCAGAGCTTGTCGGCGCAAACAAGTGCCCACAATGCGACGGCAGAACAGTCGCAAGACCTGATGACGTTTTGGACCAAAACAACACCTACCTTGCTTGGTACAAGTTTAAAGCACAGGGAAGAATCCTTGTGGTTAAGGGTAGTGAAAATCAGCTTTCACAAATTGATTTAGAGTTGCTTTCCGAAAAGTCAGGTTATGAAATTGACACGTGTGAAACACGTGCATTCCCAGACACACTTCAACGTCTACTTGAATATGATGAAATAATTCTTATGGACGTTAACTATAGTGAATTGCCAAATGGCGCAGGCGCAAATATTAAACGTTTTGTTGAGGAGGTAGGCAGAGGCTTGCTCTTCACAAGTGGTGATAATATTTATGTAAATGAAGGCTCTGGTGGAAATACACTTATGGCGGATACAGAGGACAAGGACGATGGACCAATAGGCTCATACGTTGTTGACCCTGATATTGCAGAGCTTTTGCCTGTTGACCTAAACCTTAATAAGGAGCATCAAGTTGTTGCGATGGTTCTTGTTGTCGACCTTTCATCCTCAATGAAGGAAGAGGTTAAGAACAGCCCACTGATTTGTAAATATTGCTTCTATGAGGATATAGATGGTGCAAAGCCTTCAATTTGTCCACAGTGCTTAGTAAGCACAAGTTTTGTTGTGCCTACTAGATACCAGGTTGCTTTGTCAAGCGTTAAAAAGGTAATTATGGGTGAAATTGCTCCAGAGGATGAAAATTCCGAGGATGTTGAAATAGGTGGTGGCACCGAAAACGAGGAAGAAAAAATCGAGGGCGAAGAAGAGGAAGCAGAAAAGAAAACTCTTCAAGATTACGACTATATCGGCGTAATTGCCTTCAACCAAGGTCACCACGTTGCTCTAGATAGTGAATTGCTAGGCGATAAGGAAAATAGAGAAAAGCTTTGTAAAAAGGTTGAAGAAGAATTTGACAAATTCTACTATGCTCATTACTCAGAAGCAGAAACCGACGATGAAGGTAATATCATCTATAATGAAAACGGCGAAGCAAACATAACATTAACTGATATTTCAGTTAATTCAGCTGACGACCTTGAGCGTATTTATTCAAGAAATAGCATTCGTGGCACTGATGGTGTTTTATACGAATGGTACAGATCCGAATATACACGCCCAGAAAAGGATGATGATGGCAACTATACAGGCGCTCTTGTTACCTATACTGGAGAATTCTTGCTTGAGGCAGGTGGCGCTAATAAGTATGCACCTGGTCAAGCTGACAAGGCAACTGGCGGAATGATTAAGAGCCATGGTACAGCTTATAAGCCGGCAATGCAGGAAGCTTCTGCAATGATGACAAGAATTTCAACCAAAACCAAGGTTCAGGTTAAGCAAATTGTATTTATGTCAGACGGTGCGCCAAACGACAAGGGCTCAGGATACGAGGGTATTGTAAAGCGATTGGCAACAAGTGGTACTCGTACAACAGCTATCGGTATTGGTATTCCAAAGACTGATTCAACCGCACTAGAGGAGCTTAATATAATTTCAACAGCAGGTAAGGGAGATACATTCCTTGTTGATGCTGCTAAGGACCTAGACGAAACACTATTTAAAATCACAGACGAGATTTCGAAAGAAATTCGTAATGAAAAAATTGAAGTTGAGCTTATCGCTGACTCTCAAGACTCAATAGTTTTCGAGGGCGTTAGCGACGAGCAATACGATACTATTCACGGTTATTACGCAACAACACTAAAGCCAGAAGCAAATAGAATATTCTACGTTGATGCATTACAACCAATATATGCAGAATGGGAATACGGTCTTGGCAAGGTTTGTGCGTTGATGACCGACCTAGGAAACTCTAAGTGGACAGGTCCATTGTTTGATGATACTGATGAGGTTGCTAACTCACGTCTTGTTGAAAACATTCTTTTGTCTCCAATAAGAAATAGAGTAGATTCAACTGGTCTTGAATATTCAGCACTAAGAGATGACGAGCAGATTATCGTTAATGTAACGACATATGCAAATCTCTCTGAAAGAGATAGAAAAGAAGGACGTCAATATCTAAAAGAGAAAATCAGAGCAACTGTTTATGTTCAACAGCCAAGCAACGATATTACTCTTTGGAATACAGTTGGCATCTACTATGCAAGCGAAAGTACAGGTAATAATCATACAATAATTCTCCCAACAGAGTTCACTGACAGAACCTATGTAATTAGAGTAGAGCACATCAAGACGGAATGGCATGAGGATATAAATGACCCACCTGAAATTGAATACGATATTCATGGTGACGATCCTCTTTGCGACTCGGTTGCTTTTGCAATAGTTGGACAGGTTCCAGAGGAATATAACGTTCTTTCACTCGACAGTGATGATAAGGACGCAGGTCTTATTCTTATGACAAGCCTTGTAACAGACAAAAAGATTGCCGACTTGGACGACGAGGAGCTTGAGGGTAGTGATTCTACCTTGAAGACAAAGGCTTTCTTTACAAACTAC
>JAZNFR010000012.1:0-5529 GCA_045576055.1 Eubacteriales bacterium | reverse complement strand
AGCTTAGCCGCGCCCATAAATGCGCTATCGCCAATCGTTACATTCTTGCCTATTGTCAAGCTTGTTAGCTTGGATGAGTATTCGAAATAGTAAACCTTTTGTTCTACGTTAGGGTCTCTTACAAGCTCACTTGCTAGGTTGTTGTCTCTTGCGAGCATAAATGCGCCTGTGCCAAGAACAGCACCGTCACCGACAATAACCTCGCTAAGCTCCTTACATTCGCAGAATGCGCCCTCGCCAACTACCATATTAGCTGGGATATTAACGCTTGTAATTCTTGTGTATGCAAATGCATAATCGCCAAGCTCTTCTATATTACTAAATGTAGGAAGAGTGTCAATCTTTGTCATAAAGTATGCGTAATCACCTATTTCCTTTAACTCACCAAGAGTTACTGAGGTTAGGCCTCTACAGTATGCAAATGCATTATTTTCAACTGCTGTTACGCTTGGGATGGAAATGCTTGTAATTTTATCGTTGTAAGCAAACGCACCCTTGCCGATTGTCTTTACAGTCTTATCGTTGAGTATAAATTCACCCTCGATGGTTGGTGAAACAATCATTAATACTCTACCGTCATTAGAAAGGACATAATCGCCATTTTCGGAGAGCTTAAATGCTGTATTCGCTTCATCAAATGTGAACTTAGAGATATTTGTTCTTGTGAATGCAAACTCACCAATTGTAGATACGTCTTTACCTATATTAACAGTTTCAAGTGATGTACAACCAAAGAATGCGCCCTCTGGTATTACATTTGCGTTCATTGAGATTTCTTTAAGTGATGTACAGTTAGCAAATACGTAAGGGCCGTATTTAACCTTTTCCGCATTAACTGTTACATCTGTCAAGCTTTCGTTGTTGCAGAATGCGTATGCACCGATTGATTGAAGCTTTGCAGGAAGAATTGCGCCTGTTAGGTTATAGCTTTCTACCTTATCCATCATATCGATGATGCCGTCTTTATTTGAGTCTGTACGTGTGCCGTTTTCAGCAAATGCGTAGTCACCTACCGCACACATATTGTCAAGTGAAATTGTACCCTCAAGGTTACAATAAGCAAATGCTTCCTTGTTTATGAGCTGTACATATTCAAGTCCCTCAACCCTCTTAAGGTTTACACATCCAACGAATGCGCCATACTCAATAGCCTCCATTGTTGAAGGAAGAACAACCTCCTCAAGTGCTGTTAGGTTAGCAAATGCGTATGGATTAATCTTCTTAACTCCCTCAGGAATTATAACCTTAGTAATTGTATCTTCACCAATGAACCAAAGCTTAGATGTACTTGGGTCGTCAGGATCAAGCTCCCAAGCCTCCTTTGGAATATACTCAAAGTTTGAGAATGCAAACTGACCGATTTCAGTAAGCATAAGTGATGATGGGATTTCAACTACTCCACCATTACCATAATAGTTTTTAAGGGTTGGAGCTGTTGTGATGTATGGGTCCTTAACCTCAATTGATACGGTTTGTGAATAGTAGGTGCTCTCACCGTCGAGTAATACATTAACATTTACTGCCGAGAAGCCCTCTTCAACAGCGACAATTGTTCCGTCTGCTGAAATTTTTACGATAGAATCATCGTCCGAGGTGAACTCTATTGTTGTGTCCTCTGGGAAGAATGCATCTATTTGATATTGAAGCTTAACGGATTCTGATGGGTAAAGAATCAAGCTGTAATTGTCGCTTGGGAATATCCTTACGTCGCCCGTTACACCGATTTCGCGCTCATTACTGTCGACCAAGAAGAACGCCTTCAAGGTTTCATATCCAACAAGCTTGAATTCATCAGCGACTGGCTTGTCGAACTCCTTATAGCCCTCATCCTCTTCGCTAAGAACAACTACTCTAAATGCTCTTGTTTCAAAGGTATTTGGATCTGTTGCGATAATTCTTGCAACGCCTGGTTCCTTCGCAATTATTTTGTTATTTACAACTGTTGCAACGTTCTCGTTTGAGGAACGATATGAAAGAAGCTCTGGCCATTCTGTTTCTGGATAAACGAATGGAAGTAGGCTTAGTGTCTCGTTTGGACTTAATTTGATTTCTTCGCTTTCAAAGAAGAAGTCAGCAAATTCGTCTGGTAAACCGATTTCGTAGGTTGCATCGTTAAGTGCATAGTCATAGCATGCAACAACGATTGAGTTTGAGTTAACTGCATAGTCTCTGATATCGAAAATGAAGTCTGTAAGCTCAACCTCTAGGTATGTTGTACCATTGTATTCTGAATAGATAGGAGTCATATAGGAATCAAATGGCTTGAAGTTATAATCCTTATCAACATAGCCGATTTGAGCAGCCATCGAATAGTGGTTATCAAAGATAGCCATTCTTGCGTATAGTCTGTTTCTCTCTAAATCCTTATCATATTCCATATAGAATTCACAATCTGTAACTGCAGGAGCTTCAAAGTCCACAGTCAATGGGAATTCAAATGTGTTTTTAGAGTTGGTTGTTAGTCCTTCATCCTCATAATCGAGGTAGCCAACGAGCTTAACTGTGTATTTAGTATTGTTTTTGAGGTTGTGCTCTTTTGCATCAAATTCAACGTCGACATTGGCAGGATATAGATATGAGCCACCGTCACCATAGGACTTACGTACGTCCTTTTCAACGGTTTCAAAGATAACCTCTCCTGTTTGGTCGTCGGTGATTGTAACCTCTATTCTGCTTGCGTTACGTAGCATACCAGCCCAGACAAATCTGATTGAGTGAATTGTTCCCTCAGTGTTGGAGATTGCAACGTAATCACGGCTTGCAGAGATAATCTTATTATTTGGATTTTGTAGGAAGTAGTATGAGCCAAGGTAGCTAACATAGTCCTCTTCGATTCCACCAATAGGACGTGTTGCATACGCATCTGGCAATGTTTTATCAAGTGTTGGGATATTGTCATCAAGCTCATCTGCGTTAGTTTCGAAATAGTCCTTATCGAAGAGTGGAGCTTGTGCCCATGTGCCATAGAATGCAAGGTATGGAACGTTCAAAATGATATCTGTTCCCCATGTAGGCTTAAGTGAAACAAAGCCCTCAACATACATACCGTTTGCAAAGTTGTCGTCTATGTATTTTTTGTTTTCCTCACTTAGCTCAATAGTAACTGTTAAATCAACTGTTTCGCCTGCGCCAACTGTTATATTGTTGCCAATTAAGGTGCCCTTCTTTGACTCAACTGTAATGGTAGCGCCCTCTAATAGGTAACCCTCCTCAGTTACAGTTGTTTGACCTTGGTGTGTCTTAACATCACTAACACCCTCAGTTAAAACAGATGCTGAAACATCATATGAATAATATGTAGTTCCAAAGTTTGTTACCGAGAATTTAAGAACATATTTACCGGTCTTTTCTGGGTCGTCACCAAGCTCAATCTTAGTTTTATCCATTGCCTTACCGGTCAATCTATCGTGTGTTATGATATATGTCTTAGTTGTCGTCGCGCTTACAAGATTCGCAAGACCTGCGCCCTGCTTTCTTACAGCGTAAGGAAGACCATTTTTGTTGTATGCGATATCGGCAGTTGACATCATTAAACGGTTAACGGTCGCGTTTATATTTACGTCGCGCTTATACTCGTTTGTTTCACCATCGCCGATAATTGTATCATAATTTTCTGTAACGTACTGACGAAGAAGAATAGCTACGCCGGCAAGGTTAGGACATGCCATTGACGTACCTGAAAGACGGTCATATCCACCACCAGTAATTGCGGAAAGGATATTACCACCATGCGCTGTGATTTCAGGCTTTATGCCGAGAGATGGAGATGGTCCCCAAGATGAGAAGTCGGACATAAATGGACCTGATGCTTGTGTACGGCTAACTGTAATTTTACCTGAGCCAGCCTCTGCTAAAACCTTACCATCCTCTTGTGAAATAGAGCAAACTGCAAGGCTTGATGTACCAACGTTCATTCTGATGTCACCAGAAACGTTGTTGAATACAATAATACCAAGTGCACCCTTTTTAGCTGCTACATTCGCTTTTTCCTCGAATGTATTAGAACCACGCTCTACAAGCGCGATTTTGCCCTTTACGTCAACGCCTGCATAATCGGCATTACGTCCTGCACCAGGAACTAGTACATATTCGAAGGTTTGTTCGTTTTTACCACTGCCAAGCAAATCGTCGAAGAAGCTTCTTTCCTTTGCTGCGCTGTTTGTTGATTCAACGAAGTAAACGATTCTATCATTATAAAGGATGTATGGTGTCTTAACACCGTTGATTGATGCAACGGACATAGCGCCCTCATATGTTGAAGGTGAGCCAACTGTTGCAGTATCAGGGTTGGTTGTAAGACCTAGGTTACCGTTCTTTTCTGAGCCATAGGATGAGGTAAAGCTGTTTGAAGCGGCAACTATTAAGCTAATGCCTTGGGCACGAATTTTATCGTAAACGCCTGTCATGGCCTCCTTGTCCGATTCACGGCTAAATCCGCAAGCGGTACCAAGAGACATATTGATAACGTCAACGTCTAAAATAACGCAGTCCTCAAGCGCGTCTAAAATCCAAGACGCCTTAGCGGAGTCTTGAATATCTGAGAATATCTTCATTGAAACGAGCTGTGCATTTGGAGCAACACCTGTAATTGTGTCATCCTTACCAACGATAACACCTGATACGTGTGTACCGTGGTTATTATGTAAGGAATAAACGTCAGCATCTCTATCTGCATAGTCGAATGAGAATGGAACCTTATCATTTAAATAAACGTCGTCAATTGACAAGCCATTTACAAATGAGGCAGCCTTAGTCATTGCAAGGTCGTTTGCAATATCCTTTCTTGTAAGGCCAAGCTTGGTTCTATCTGCTGTGAAGTTGTTGATCGAAAAAGCAGTATGTGTGTAGTCAAGACCTGTGTCGAGAACTGCAACTACCATTCCAGAACCATCATATTTATAGTTAGAGCTGTTGAAGATACCTGTTTCGTAAACGTTAACGCTGTTTTCAACAAGCTTTGTTTCGCTAACGTTGTAAACCTCGCTGACAATAGCATTTGCCATAGTCTTTGTGCTTAGGCAGGTAGTTTCAAAGTCCTTCGCTTGAATTACGATTTCAAATCCACTAAGGAGCACACTATAATCTGCACCTAAGACGAAATCAATACCGTTTCTTTCAAGCGTGTCGATAATCTCCTCCTTTTGAAGAAGAATACCAGCTTCAATTTCTTTTGCCTCCTCTGTTAAAACGTATTCCGCAAAGGAAATCTTTCTGTTTTCCTTTTTGTAAGCGTCGAGAAGTGGCGCTGTATCAAGCGACATAATTACGGATATCTCATCATTATCCTTAACGCTTGATGGGAGTTTTTGAACAACGCTACCATCGTAATATTGTCCCTTGTCTATCTCAATTGAATTCGAAACGTCCTTGATGTAAGATGACTTAAATGTTGTTTCATCTTGACCAAAAACAGGAATAACAAGTGAGAAAACAGTAGCCAAAAGCAATACGAGCGAAAGTAAAATTGTCGTTGTTCTTGTCAGTACTTTTCTGTTCATGTTTTTTTTGCCTTTCTTTTATATTTGCGGG
>JAZNFR010000011.1:0-7177 GCA_045576055.1 Eubacteriales bacterium | reverse complement strand
CAACAATTTCTGTCATTATTTTATTTATTTCTTTACCCTTTTCAGTCAAAATGAAATTGGTTTTATATTTCTTTTGTGAATTATCTTCTTTTTCAATATAGCCTTTTTCCAAAAGCTCATTTGTTACTCTGGAAATAAATGCCTTGTCAACGCCACAAACATCTGCAAGTGCTGATGAGGATAAGCCATTTTCAGTTTTTGCGAGCTGAAGCATACACATAACATGAGATGAGCGAAGTCCATATGGCTCCATTTCCTTATCCGCAATTCGCTTGATATTTTTTGAAATTCGTTCAATCAATAAAACAAACGGCGTAAATCTTTCGTTGTCCATCTTCCCTCCTAATTCTTTCGTTGTTGACTACTCAACATTTTAATTATACTACTTTTAAATCAATTTGTCAAGTTTTATTATTTTTGCCAATAATTTTAAATTTTTTTAAGCGTAAGTGTTGAAATAACTCTTACTTAATGTTATGCTATATTTAACAATATATATTAAAGGAGTATTAAAGATGGCAAACAGATTTATTCTTAACGAAACATCGTATTTTGCTGCTGGCGCAAGAGAGGCGCTTGCTAGTGAGGTTGCAAAAAGAGGCTACAACAAGGCTTTCATTGTAGCAGACAAGGACCTTATCAAATTTGGCACAGTTAAGCTTGTTACCGACGTTCTCGCTGATTTCCCATATGAAATCTTTTCTGAGTTCAAGGCTAACCCAACTGTAAACAATGTTAAGGGTGGTGTTGAGGCTTATAAGGCTTCAGGTGCTGACTTTGTTATTGCTATCGGTGGTGGAAGTGCTATCGATACTGCAAAGGCTATCGCTATAATCATTAACAACCCAGAATTTAATGATGTTGTTTCACTTGAGGGTGTTGCTGATACAAAGAAAAAGTGCGTTGACATTATCGCACTCCCAACAACAGCTGGTACTGCTGCAGAGGTTACAATTAACTACGTTATCACAGACGAAGAGTCGGGTAGAAAGATGGTATGCGTTGATCCTAACGATATCCCTGTTCTTGCTATCGTTGATGCTGAGCTTATGGCTACAATGCCTAAGGGTCTAACCGCTGCTACTGGTATGGATGCACTCACACACGCAATTGAGGGCTACATCACAAAGGGCGCTTGGCATCTTTCAAACATTCTTGAAATCAATGCTATTAAGATTATTTCCGACAACATAAGAACTGCTACATTTGATGGCTCAAATATGGAAGCAAGAGAGCAAATGGCTCTTGGTCAATATGTTGCAGGTATGGCATTCTCCAACGTAGGTCTTGGCTGTGTTCACTCAATGGCACACCCACTTGGCGCTAGATTTGATATTGCGCACGGTGTTGCTAACGCATTACTTCTTCCAACTGTTATGGAATTTAATATGCCTTCATCTATCGTTAAGTATGGTAGAATTGCAAAGGCTATGGGCGTTGACACAACAGGCATGACAGACCTAGAGGCTGCAAAGGCTGCAGTTGATGCAGTTAAGAAGCTTTCACTTGACCTTGGCATTCCTCAAACGCTTCGTGAGATTGGTATTCCAGAGGAAGCACTTCCACAGCTTGCAAACGACGCGTTCAATGACGTTTGTACAGGTGGCAACCCACAACCAATCACAGAGGAAGATATCCTAGCACTTTACAAAAAGGTATTCTAATAAAACAAAAAGCCAAGCTTTTGCTTGGCTTTTTTATTGCTTTGTATTGAAAACAATATAAAAATTTGTTATAATATAATGTATGGAAATATTAAATGAGATTTTAAAGAATTCCGATTTAGGATATAAGAGCTTTCAGGGAAAGCTTCTTCCCACAATTGATGAAGGCACAATTCTTGGCTTGCGCGCACCGAAGGCTCAGGCTATTGCCAAAAAATATGCAAATACTAAAGAGGGTGAGATGTTTCTCTCCTCTCTGCCCCACAAATACTACGATGAGAATATCGTTCACGCATTTATGCTTGGCAATTTGCGTATTTCAAACGAGGCACTTTGGAAAAGAGTAAAAGAGTTTTTGCCATATGTCGACAACTGGGCAGTGTGCGACGGGCTTGTTTGCCATCTAAAGTGCTTTTTCAAGAATAATGAGGATGTTTTTCCACTTATTCTCTCCTGCCTTGATGGCGACACCTACACTATTCGCTTTGGGCTTGTCTGCCTACTCAATTATTACATTGACAAAAAATATATTGATGAGCTTTTGAAAATTTGTGCGACAATTAAAAGCGAGGAATACTATATAAATATGGCTCTTGCTTGGCTTGTTTCCTTTATGCTCATAAAGGAATACGATAAAACGCTTACGCTTTTAATAAGTGGTAGCCTTGACGTATGGGTGCACAATAAATCAATACAAAAGGCACGTGAAAGCCTTAGAATAACTGACGAGCAAAAGTCTTATTTAAAGACCTTAAGGAGATAATATGAAGGTTAATATTAAAAAACTAAACGAAAACGCCGTGATTCCAACCTACGGCTCAGAATACTCGGCAGGCGCCGACCTATACGCTTGTATTGATAGCGAGGTTACTATTTTGCCAGGTGAAACAAAGCTTATAAAAACAGGACTTGCTATTGAGGTGCCTGTTGGCTATGGTGCGTTTATCTATGCAAGAAGTGGACTCGCCTCAAAGCGTGGCCTTGCTCCTGCTAATAAGGTTGGCGTTGTTGACGCCGACTATCGCGGTGAGGTTATGGTTGCGCTTCACAATCATTCAAATGAAGAACAAACCATTGGTGCTGGCGAAAGAATTGCCCAAATGGTTATTGCTCCATTTTTAAAGGCAGAATTTGAAGTGGTTGATGAGCTTAGCGATACTGCACGTGGTGCGGGTGGCTTTGGCTCAACAGGAACAAAATAATGAAGCTAGATAATAACAAGGGCTATGTATTTTTTGTGCGCCACGGACAAACTGATTGGAATTTAAAAAAGCTCTTACAAGGGCGCGACGAAATTCCTTTAAATGAAGTGGGACTTTCTCAAGCTGATGCCGCTTCCATAGCTATTAAAGATGCGTGTGGGCGCATAGACCTAAAAATTGATAAGGTTTTTGCAAGTCCTCTCTCTCGTGCTAAGATTACCGGTGAAAAAATAAGTATGGCTCTTGGCTGCCCATTCTCAATTGACGAAAGGCTTACTGAGCGCGATTTTGGTGAGCTTTCAGGTAAGCCCTACACCTTCGGTTCTCCTGCTATTTTGCACGACGTTGACGACGTTAAGGGGCTTGAAAGGGTTGCCGATGTTGTTTTACGCGTTGATGGATTTATTAAGGACAATTTAAGGCTTGGCGAAAAAATTATTGTAGTTTCACACGGCTCGGTTACAAGAATATTTGCCGAGCATCAAAAAATATCACCAGCAGTTGATAATTTTGACACTGTTATGTCTAACTGTCATTTGCTACTCTATTCTTTCGATGGGAAAGATATTATAATGGAGGGATATAATATTGCACCCTCTGATTTGGACAAATTCTTAGATTAGGAGAAAAAATGAAAAAGCTTATTTTAGGCATATTTGCGCTATTATTTGTTCTTTTGGCTTGTTCTTGTGGCTGCTCAAAATTCGACAAAAATTATGTATATGACGGCAAATCCTTGATTGGCGTGTGGCAAGAAAAGGAGCTTGATGACCAACAATACCAAACATATGCGTTTTACGAGGATGGCAAAATTATAAAAACTGTATATTCCTTTGGAATCGAAATGCAAAAAATCGATGCCACATACACGGTTGAGGACGACAACATTATTATAATTAAGCAAGATTTTGGCACTGATATGAACAACTTTTCAATATCGAGAAAAAAGCTTTTGGTGCTTCGTCCACTCTTTGGCACAAAGGATGACGAAATAGAGCTTGTGCCATACAAATCAGAATATAATAAATCAAACGATATAGTTGGCAGCTGGCGTAGCACTAGCAACAAAAGTGAGGTGTTCACCTTTAATTCCGACTATACAGGCAAGGCATCAAGCACAGTTGGCGAGGATAGCTTCTACTACTCTCTTAAGGATTCAAGCCTTTTTATTTCCTACTCTATGGATATAGATATAAAGGCGCCGGTTGAAGCGGTATCCTATAAGGTTGAGGGTGACACCCTTTCCTTAACTGGCACAAACAAAGACGGTAGCAATTTAATTTTAACCTTTGAAAGGGTAAAGTAATATGAAGCTTTTTGAAAAAAAGATAGATTCTAAACAAATATTTGATGGAAAAATAGTAAAGCTATTTGTTGATACGGTTGAGCTTCCAAATGGTCAAACCGCAACCCGCGAAATCGTGCGCCACCCTGGTGCTGTTTGCGTTGTTCCCTTGACCGAAAATGGCGAGGTCATAATGGTTAGACAATTTAGATATCCATTTTCCGAGGTGCTTTTAGAAATTCCTGCTGGCAAGCTAGAGCCAGGCGAGGATCCTCTCGAGGCTGTTAAACGTGAGCTTGAGGAGGAAAGTGGTGCTCAGGCTGGCAAAATTGAGCATCTTGGCGAGATTTACACAACTGTTGCTATTTTTGATGAGAAAATTCAACTTTATATAGCAACTAATTTAACATTTATAAATGCTCACCCTGACGAGGATGAATTTTTGGAGGTTGAAAGAATCCCATTAAAGACCCTTGTTAATATGGTAATGAATGGGGAAATCAAGGATTCAAAAACCCAAATTGCTATTTTAAAGGCAGAAAAATATTTTTATGGTGATAAATAATGAAGAAATTTTTTGATATTAAAAGAACGAAAATGACCGACGATGCGGCGTTTAGGCACACCCCAACAACTGCTGGAAAGACGGTTTTAATGTTCATTCTTGTTTATATTATTGCAAGCTTGATTTCATCCATCATTCCTGCAATAGCCGATTCTGTTTATAATTTAATTCTTGCATCTAGAAGTGGCTTGTTTGATGCATATGCCGAGGCTGCAAGAAATGGAGATTCCGCCCAAGTTGAAGCGATTATAAACGAGCTGCTTGAATCAATAAAAACTCCATCTTGGCTCATAATTGTTGAGCTTTTTGCCAAAGCTCTTGTGGCAGGCAGTGCTATTTTTTACTGCTTAAAGATGGAAAAGCGCCCATTTAAGTCCCTAGGTCTTCGTGGTGGCAAATCTGCCATTGGAGAATGTGCCCTAGGATTAGGAATTGGTCTATTTATTTCCTTGATGGTGGCTGGCTTCTCTTTTGCTACAACATCTATTTCATTTGCATATAGTGGAGCCTTTAACTGGATATTCTACCTATTAATTCCTGCTTGCTTTGTAAGCGCATTGTCTGAGGAAATTTTATGGCGTGGATACCTTATGACCTCACTTGCAAGAGATACAACTCCAATAAGAGCTATTCTTATAACATCTATTGCTTATGCTGTTTTACACATCAGCTTGAATCCAATTCTTATTCTAAATGCGTTCCTTTTCGCATTCTTTATGGGTGTTTATGTATTTAAGCATGGAAGCATTTGGGGCGCTACCCTTATCAATTTTGTTTGGACCTTCTCTTCTGCCGTTGTTTTTGGCTCGTATCTGCCAATTGTAGGGGAAGCACCGTCAATTTTAAAGCCTGTATTTTTACGCATGGATTTCATAAGTGGTGGCGAATTCTTTGGCTTCTTTGCTGGTCTTTCATTTACTCTTGTTATACTTCTAGCTACAGCTATATTACTTTTAACTAAAACTAAAAAGAAGGAAATTTCAAGCTTCACCATAGACTATTTTGCTTAATTCTATTGACATATCAAGCTTTTAGGTCTAAAATACTATATATTGCATTTTTTGTCGAAAGGAGATGACCATATGAGATATGAAAAATCCTGCGGTACAGTTGTTTTCCGTAAGGCACGAGGCAAATATACTGTTTTGCTCATAAAAAATAAATATACAGATTTTTGGTCGTTTCCAAAGGGACACGTTGAAGAAGGCGAAAACGAATATCAAACAGCTATTCGCGAAACCAAGGAAGAAACGGGTATTGATGTAAAAATCGAAAACGGATTTAGAATGGAATCTATATATTTAATAGGTAAAAAGAAAAATACCGAGAAAAAGGTTGTTTACTTTACTGCTCTAACCACCCGCGCATATGTTGTTCCACAGGCTGAGGAAATTTCCTCATTCCACTGGTTCTTTGAGGATGAATTCCCATACGACCACACCTTCGACAACGACAAGTTAATCTTTAGCGAGGCGCTTAAGTTTATAAAGGAGCGCTTTGGCGAGGCTACTGAGAACAGCTTCTTTAAAAAAGGCAATGTCAAGAAAATTTATCATCAACCAAAAATAAAAAAAGAGCAAGCACAGTAGTGCTTGCTTTTTTATTCATCATCATCTTCGTCATTTAATTGCGCCTTCTTCTCTTTTACAAGGGCAATGGCATTTTTTATATACTCGTCATACGCTTCATCGCTTTCTATTATAACAGCGTCGAAGTGACCGTGATTAGCAAAAACCAAAACATTTGTTTTGCAAGATGCGTTATTTGTATAGGTGTAGAATGATATGTCTTTATATTTGTTTATAAGCTCATCCTTTGTTTCCTTTTCGTTAGGCACAAATGACGCAACATCAGAAATCTTATAGTAGCAAACATAGTTCCCGCGTTTGCCAGTTGCTTTATCCACAAAAAAGTCGAAGTCGTCATCCTTTGCGTTTAATATATAGGTATAAGTTGTTAGCTCATATCTCATCATTAAATAAACGCCACCAACAAGAGACACCATGCTTATGCAAATAAATGCAATTCTCCTTGATGAGCCAAAATTGCCACTAACGACAATGGAAATAAGACCGAGGGCTAAAAGCCCAAGATATAAAGCGCGTATATTCCCATTATTACGCTTAGGTGTAAAATTCATACTTTCTCCTATTTATAATTTAGGCACCTGGGTTTACAGGTGCCTTAAAATTATGCGTTTTCTTTCTCAACGATTTGCTTGCCAGCATAGTAACCACAAGCGGAGCATACGCGGTGTGCAAGATTATACTCGCCACACTTTGAGCATTTTACCATTGTAGGTGCTGTAAGCTTTGAGTTGTTTGATCTTCTTTTGTTTGTACGTGCATGAGATTGTTTTCTCTTTGGAACTGCCATTTTGAGTAACCTCCTTTAGCCTTTATATAGTTAACTTTTTTAATACTACACTATTATACTACATTGTTTCGTCGTTTTCAAGTAG
>JAZNFR010000010.1:0-2445 GCA_045576055.1 Eubacteriales bacterium | reverse complement strand
ATATGATAGTTTCTTTGCTATTTGTTATAAGCTTCATTCTTACACTTTTTGTTCTTTACGACGGACTCTACAAGAAGATGTATGAAAAAATTTCACTAAATTAAAAATTGCCCCAAATTTTTATGAATTTTGGGGCGTTTTTTGTGCAATTTTTTTGCCATTTATGAATATTGTATAAATATTCAAAAAAAAGTTAAGAAATTTTCAAAAAAGACTTGAAAATGCTTTAGCGTAGTAGTAGAATAAAGTATATTTATTTTTGAAAGGAAATTTTATTATGGAGAGAGTTTACAATTTTTCAGCAGGACCATCAATGCTTCCATTGCCTGTACTTGAGAAGGCAGCTAAGGAAATGATGTGCTATGAGGACAGTGGTATGTCTGTTATGGAGATGAGCCACCGTTCACCTGTTTACGACAAGATTATTAAGGATGCAGAGGCAAAGCTTCGTGAGCTTATGCAAATTCCTGACAATTATAAGGTTTTGTTCCTTCAAGGTGGAGCATCAACCCAATTTTCAGCAGTTCCACTTAACTTGCTTAACAAGAGTGGCAAGGCTGACTATATAGTTTCTGGTCAGTTCTCTGGCAAGGCCTATAAAGAAGCTCAAAAGTACGGCGATGTAGTATGTGCAGCTTCAAGCAAGGACGCTAACTTCACATTTGTTCCAAAGACAGACAGAAGCAGCTTCCGCCCAGATGCAGACTATGTTCACATTTGCTTCAACAACACAATTTACGGAACAAAGTTCCCATACATTCCAGATACAGGTGATATTCCACTAGTTGCTGATATGTCATCCTGCATTATCAGTGAGCCTGTTGATGTTTCTAAGTTTGGTCTTATCTATGCAGGCGCACAAAAGAACATGGCACCAGCTGGTCTTACAATCGTTATCGTTAGAGAAGACTTAATCGGAAATGCAAAGGAAATGATTCCTACAATGCTCGATTATAGCGTAATGGCTGAAAACGATTCAATGTATAATACCCCACCTTGCTACTGCATTTATATTGCAAAGCTTGTTTATGAGTGGATTCTTGAGATGGGTGGTCTTGAGGAAATGAAGAAGTACAATGAAAAGAAGTGTGCTATTCTTTATGATTACCTCGATTCACAAGACTACTATATCGCTCCAGTTGAAAAGGAAAGCCGTTCAATGATGAACGTTACTTTCGTTACAGGCGACGCTGAGCTTGATAAGAAATTCGCAAAGGAAGCAGATGCACAGGGCTTAAAGAACCTTAAGGGTCATAGAAGCGTTGGTGGTATGCGTGCTTCAATCTACAATGCTATGCCAATCGAGGGAGTAGAAAAGCTAGTTGAATTTATGAAGGAGTTTGCAAAGAACAATCCAAAGGCAAACTAATAGGTGGTACTATGAAAAATATTAAACTAATGAATAAAATTGCAAAGGTTGGTACTGATAACTTCTCAGCTGATAAGTATGTTGTAAGTGATTCAGTAGAGAATGCAGACGCAATAATGGTTCGTTCTGCAGCTTTGCACGAAATGGAATTCAATCCTGAGCTTGAGGCTATTGCTCGTTGTGGCGCAGGTGTTAACAACATTCCGGTTGAAAAATGTACTGAAAATGGTGTAGTTGTATTCAATACCCCAGGTGCTAACGCAAACGGAGTTAAGGAGCTTGCAATTTGTGCGCTCATCTTAGCTGCTCGTGATGTTGTTGGTGGTATTGACTGGGTAAAAACCCTTGAAGGACAAGAGGGCGTTGCCAAGCTTGTTGAAAAGGGTAAAGGTGCTTTTGTAGGTGGCGAGCTTGTTGGTAAGACACTTGGCGTTATTGGTCTTGGTGCTATTGGTGGTATGGTTGCAAACGCGGCTAATGCTCTCGGCATGAATGTTATAGGCTATGACCCATATCTTACCGCAAACGCTGCTTGGAACCTTGCTCCATCAATTAAGCAAGCTTCTAGCTACGATGAAATTTACAAAAAGTGTGACTACATTTCACTTCACGTTCCTGCAACTCCAACAACAAAGAATATGATTTGCGAAAAATCAATTTCTATGATGAAAAATGGTGTTAAGATTATCAACCTTGCAAGAGCAGATCTTGTTTGTGCTGATGATATTAAGGTAGCTCTTGAAAGTAAAAAGGTTTCAGTATATATTACTGACTTCCCAACAGAAGCAACAGTTGGTGTTAAGGGTATTATTAATATTCCTCACCTTGGCGCTTCAACTCTTGAATCCGAGGACAAGTGTGCTGTAATGGCTGCAAAGCAGCTTGACGAATACCTCCAAACAGGTAACATTAAAAACAGCGTTAACTTCCCAAGCGTTTCCTTGCCACACACAGGTGCAGGCAGAGTAGCAGTAATGCACAAGAATATTCCTAATATGCTTTCACAAATTACACAAGCGTTCTCATCAAAGGGCATAAATATTGAAAATCTTGCAAACGGCTCAAAGGGTGATATG
>JAZNFR010000009.1:0-10583 GCA_045576055.1 Eubacteriales bacterium | reverse complement strand
AAGCCATCATAGCATAGCCTGTTTGACGGCAAGCGTATACGTCGGAGTGGTCACCGAAAATGTTAAGTGCGTGGGATGCAACACAACGAGCGGAAACGTGAATTACGTTTGGAAGAAGCTCACCTGCGATCTTATACATATTAGGGATCATAAGGAGCAAGCCCTGTGATGCTGTGTAGGTTGTTGTAAGAGCACCTGCAGCGAGTGAGCCGTGAACTGTACCTGCGGCACCTGCCTCAGATTGCATCTCTGTAACCTTTACTTGTTCACCAAAAATGTTCTTTAAGCCTGTAGCACTCCATGAGTCGGTGAGCTCAGCCATAACACTTGATGGTGTGATTGGGTAAATCGCAGCAACCTCTGTAAACGCATAGCTGACAGTAGCGGCGGCGGTATTACCGTCCATTGACTGTTTCTTTCTTGTTATCATAAAAAACCCTCCAGTTTTATTTTTTTGCAAGATTTTAGGGCGCATTTTTTAAAAAACTGCGCAAAAAAGCCACGTGCGCGTGCACGTTCATAGTAATAATAGCACTTTTTAAAAAAAATTTCAATAGTTATGACTTATTTTTTAAAATTTTGTAATATTTATATAGATTTGTGAATATTTTTTCACTCTTTGTGTTGAAAACATAAAAAAGCCCAAGTCATGCTTGGGCTTTTTATCATTCCTCGTCTGAATATTCGCTCATATTGGCAGAGTCGAGGGCTTCTCTTTTGATATTGCCCTTTACTCTTTCGTAGTATGAGATTTTTTGGCGAATCATAGACATAATTTCGTTTTGGAGTGTCATTTTTTCATTTTCAGCAACGATGGCGAATTTCTTTGCCACATCCTCGCTTAATTTGATTTTTAAAATCTTGTTCTTTTTCATGTTTTTTACCATTAGTTAAAATATTTTTTGTCAAGTGAACGAAGTCCTATTGCCTCTGCTATATGATTTGGCTTTATTTGGTCGCTTCCGTCAAGGTCGGCAATTGTTCTTGCTAAGCGCAAAATTCTATCATGGCCTCTTGCCGAAAGCCCTAGTGCCTTGAATGCTCGTTCCATAAGGATGGAGCACTCCTCTGAAAGCGCACAATATTTTCTTAGGTGCTTTGATTCCATTTGTGCGTTTCTTGTTATTCTTGTGCCGTTTTCTGTTTCGTCATTTTGGAAACGCGCTTGCATAATTTGTCTTGCTTTATTTACGCGCTTTCTTATCTCGCTTGATGGCTCTGCCTTTTGGCGCTTAGCAAGCTCCGAATATTCAAGTGATGGCACCTCTATTTGAATATCCACTCTATCAAGAAGCGGTCCACTAATTTTCGAGATGTATTTCTTTATGTCCTCTTTTTTACAGGTGCACTCGTGCGTTGGGTGTCCGTAGTAACCGCATTTACAAGGGTTCATAGCGGCGACGAGCATAAATGAGCAAGGGTAAGTTATTCTGCCTGATGTTCTTGTTATTGTAATTTTTCCATCCTCAAGCGGTTGACGGAGTGACTCAGTAACTGTGCGATTAAACTCAGGCAATTCGTCAAGGAACAAAACGCCGTTGTTGGCAAGAGACACCTCACCGGGCTGTGGAATTTTGCCTCCACCGACCAAGGATGGTGCCGACATTGTATGATGTGGGGAACGGAACGGTCTTTCCTTAATTAAAGAAACATCGTCAGGCAAAATACCGGAAACTGAATGTATTTTTGTTGTTTCAATCGACTCATCAAATGTCATTTCGGGCAGAATTGATGGTATTCTCTTCGCTATCATTGATTTGCCAGTGCCTGGAGGTCCTATTAGCAAAATATTGTGCCCACCAGCTGCGGCAATTTCAACTGCACGCTTTACTGCAAATTGTCCCATTACATCTGCAAAATCCGGATAATTTAAATTATCCTCTCGTTTAAAAGGCTCAGCAATTTGCGGTGCAATTTCCTTAACACCGTTAAAGTGATTAACTATATCATTTACGTTTCTAACGCCATAAACGGTAAGCCCCTCGACAACGCTTGCTTCCTTTGCATTTTCATATGGTACAAATAGCTTAGTTTTACCTGCGTTTTTGGCAGCAACAGCCATACAGAGCGCACCATTTACACGGCGCACCTCTCCCGAGAGAGATAACTCACCAACAAAGCAAGCATCCGCCAAAAGCTCGGGCTTATTAAACACCTCTCCGCTTTGCAAAATGCTAACTAAAATAGCAAGATCGAAGGACGAGCCCTCCTTCCTTTTGTCAGCAGGGGCAAGGTTAACTATTATTTCGTTTTGTGGGAATGGAAGCCCAGAGTTAACGGCAGCTGCCCTAACCCTTTCCTTAGCCTCTTTTATTGCATTGTCGGGAAGCCCAACTATCTCAAAGCAAGAAAGACGCCTTGCTGAGTGGCACTCAACAGTAACTAAATACCCGTCAATCCCAAAAAGCCCCGCACTGTATGCTATACTTACCATAAATCACACCTCATCCACCACAATCGTCTAAACCCCGAAGGCTCAGTTTTCTCTTTTGGGAACCCGACTGTGGTCCCCCTTCTCCCACTGGAGAAGGCAAAATCAATCCCAAAAAGCCCCGCGCTGTACGCTATGCTAACCATAAATTACCTCGTAGAAATTTGATATTTTAATTTTAGCATACGCAAGAGAAAATAGCAAGAATATGGCATCAAAATCTTTACATTATAGTTTTTTTATGATATAATTAGTCTTGCCAAACAAATTTCATAAAGTAAAGCAGGGATTTTTCTCTTTATAAGGGGAATAATGCCTTTTTTCGCTGTGCACAATAACCATATGAATTGGTAAAATCGCAAATTCCGACAGGTTATTGTGTAGGCTAATCCTTCCTTTACTTGAAATTTGTTTGGCGACAATCGGAGCTTGCGTTTTTCGTGCGCTAACTTCGGTTGGCGCCTTTTTTATTGAAGGAGGGTAGAAAAAGACTTTAGAGACTATGGTGCTAAATCTCATCACATTAAAATCATATCGCACCAAAGAAAGGAAATTAAAATGAAAAAATCAACTATAACTGTTATATCGGCAATCATCGGCGTAATACTTGCCATCTCTATTATTGGTGGTGTAGTAATATACTTAAATGTCTTTAAGCCACAAATTTGGTCTTGGTCTGAGTCTGAGGCAGAAATTAATTTTGATAATGCATATTTTATGTCATATGTAAACCCCGAAACCGGCGAAACAACAATATTTGCCAAAGATAATAATGGGAACTTTTACTATGAAGGAACCACTTATGACGGCAAAGCAATTAAGTACATTTCTATAAATGGCATAGAGGAAGACTTTATATTTGACACCAAAAAAGGGGAATGGAAGGTTGACACAAACGACTTTCAAGTACCCTCAAGCACCTATAATTTTAATAACCGTGCGGCAAGTTTCGAAACACTTTTAAGTCATAACGACAAGCTTAAAAAAATTAAGAAGCTTTCATGCTTGAATGAGATTTCCAATGAAATAGTAATGGATAAGATTTCCGATTATGATTACGAGCTTTATAGGATCACCCCAAAAGGCGAATCGAAATATTCGACCGCCGAATGCGCTATAGACAAAGAAACCAATCGTACACTATTCTTCAAGGTTGAATATACGAACAACGATGGGTCAATTAGCACCACCTGCTTCGTAGTTGATGAATTCAAAGCAGAAAATGATGCAAACTACAGGCAATTGGTAAGCCATTTAATCAAAGACTAACAAATAAAACCACTCTGCGCCATATGGCGCAGAGTGGTTTTTCGTTTTGGGGCAAATTGCCTCCAATATAAAAGTATTTTAATCCCTCCGTCGTTTCCCTTCTGTAAACGACACCTCCCTTTACAAAGGAGGCTTATTTGGACGAAGAGACAGGGAGGAAAAATTAGTGAATTTTCCCCGAAAGTCTCTTCTCAATGGCGAAGAGGTGGTGAGCAGAAATGGGCGAATGCGTAGTCGTCGCTGTACTTCGCATCGGACTTCAAAAGGACAAAGAGATAGGGAGAAAAAATCAGTGAATTTTCCCCGAAGGCGTACTTGGTACTCCGAGAGGGGAAAGTCGCTGATAAAAATCACACTAAGAAAAGCACACCAATCGGTGTGCTTTTCGACCTTAACTCTTCCTTAATGATAGCACGGACAGTCGGGGACGCCTGTCCCTACATTGAATGTGTGAGTCGGTGCATTTTTTGTGATTTTGGTTTTACCCCTATGTCAACGTCCTTATTATGCTTCTATTGCCTTGAGTATCTTACGCGCTATCATCATTCCGCCAACCCAGTTTGGATGAACTCTATCCCAAGAGATATATGATGGATAGCGATATTTTAGGTGGTTATCAAAGTCCTCTTGTACGTCTATGTACTTGATATTATATTTCTCTGCGTACTTTTCCACAACCTCACGGCAAATGCCTGCGTATTCTACCATACGCTTTTTCATTGGGTCGTTTTCGTTTGCTTCCATATAGAATGGGCTGATGATAAACATTCCCTTTACGCTTGGAAGTGTTCTTTCACAAACTGCCTCTAAATTTTTTCTATATGGCTCTGGCATAAGCAAGCTATTATCAAGATTTGGCTCATCAAATTGACGCCAAACGTCGTTTGCACCTATCATAACAAACACCCAGTCGGGGTTGCATGCCTCAACATTTTTCTCCCAGTTTGCGAGCATATCTTTACTTGCTGCACCACTCTCACCTACGTTTATAATGCGAAGCATTCTTTCAGGGTAGTCAATTGCAAGGCTTGTATCAACCATACGAACGTATCCGTTGCCAAGTCCCTCCCAAAGTCCCATACCATATGGGCGCTTTCTGCCACAGTCAGTAACTGAATCTCCTGCAAATACTATTGTTTCTCCATTTTGAAAAATCATTTTTCTTTTCTCCTTGTTGTTTATTTTATGGTGTTTCCTCATAATTTGTATGATTGAATGAGTAAAATCCCTCCGTCTGCCTTGCAGACACCTCCCTTTACAAAGGAGGCATTATTTTTTCCTTTGTGGCTTTTTCTTTTTTACTGAAAAGCCAAATTTGCCGATGCGCTCGCCTTGGCTCCCTTGTGCAAAGGGGGCTCCCACGTTAGTGGGTGGGGGATTGCTTTTTATTTATAGTTTTTTTCTTCTTTACTGAAAAGCCAAATTTTCCGATTCTTTCGCCCAATTTATAATACTCTCCGTGAGCAAAGGCGCAAAGGTGTGCACGATTTATACAGAGCTTGTCGCCCTCTAAAAGCGCTTTTTCAACATTGACTGCCAAGATATCGGCAAGGAACATATCGTGCGAGCCGAGGGGAATTATATCAGTTACCCTACACTCTATTGAAATTGGGCACTCGCCTATCATTGGTGCATCTATTTTTGTTGCCTTTTCCTTAGTAAATGAGCATTCCTTGAATTTGTCAACCTTTCGCCCTGTGTACATACCACAAAAGTCTGCTTTTTTGGCAAGAGCGGCAGGGGTTAAATTGATAACAAATTCTCTTTTTTCCTTTAATATTTCATATGAGTGTCTTTCGGGTCGAACGGATATGTATGTTTTTGGTGGAACAGTATTTGTTATACCACACCAAGCAACGGTAATTATGTTCGATTTTTCCATATCACCAAGCGACACCATAACGGCAGGAACAGGCGCAACTAAAGCACCACCACGCCAACTAACCTTTTCCATATTTATTCCTTATATAAATTTATTATTTCAAGACCGCACCTTTGTGCATAGCGCACGGTTTGACCTGTGCCTGATTTAAATTCACCAGAGTAATATGCAATTACGTAGCCTGATGCGTCCACCATTTTATAGTTTCTTATCTTCATACAGCCGTCAAAATACTCACTATCTGGCATATCGACAAAATCTGCGTGCTTTAAAATTTTCTTATAAAGTGCTTTTTCTCTAAACGGATATCTTTTTGATTGCCCTTGGCAAGGTGCATAGATGTGAAGGGCGACATCCTTGCCCGATTTTCTTTGTCGGAGCACCTCAATAGCTGCTTCAGTATCAAAGCCGAGCGCACCACCAGCGATAAAGACCTTTACGCCCTTTTGAATAAGCGACTCTATTGCGTTTTTTAAATCGTTTCTATTATAGCTAATACCAAGCTCTCTATGCCCAGTAAAGCAACAGGTTGTTTCCCTTGACATTTGTTTCTCCCTTGATTTGCTTTTTGCATCAATTTGATTATATCATTTTCGTTTTCCAAATACAATAAAAATCTTCAAATAATATATTTGTTTTTCCATAAAAATATGCATATTTTCATCGACTTTTTTCTAGCTTTTTCGACGAAATATCACCAAAAGAAGCTTTTCCTTTCATTTTCGCACCCAAGCTTTTAAATTTCGACCTCTTTTATATGACAAAATAATCAAATATCGAGAGATATAATAAAAGAAAAAACTTGGAGGTTTTATGCAAAAAACTAATTTTATCGAAAAAGCAAAGCGCTCAAGTGAAGTCAAAATGGTCCTTTTCGAATGTCTTTTATTTTTAGTAGGCTTTCTTTTAACTCCTATGCGCTTTTTTATGGGTGCTTACCCATTTGGACTTGCGCTTTTGTGCGCCACAACTAAGTATACTCTATTTGCCTATGCTGGTTCACTTTTATCTGTTTTCTTTTTTATGGATGGCGACCTTGTCTATGTGGTCGGTATTTCAGCCATTATAATACTTAGGCTTATTTCCTCGCTAATCAACAAGTCAAGCGAAAGTGTTCCTCTGCTTGGAAAGCGTCGAGAAAGCACACTTTTTAGTGGACTTTTTAAAGAGAGCTTAAGCGCGAGAATTTTCATCTCCTTCGCTGTTTCCTTTGGCATAGGAATTTATTACGTTTTTACAAACGGCTATTCATTTTACGATATTTTTGGTCTTGTGTTTTTCGCCACCGTTTCTCCTGTTTTAACTTACGGATTTTCAGGTGCATTTGATGGGGAAAAAGCAAGGGAGCGACTAATTGCCATTTGCACCTTTTCCTTTGCCTTTGTGTTTTTATTAAAGGGTAGGGAGATTCTCGGAATTGATGCTTCGTACGTTCTTTCCTATATGCTTGTTCTATATACTGCGAAGAATGTTTCCCTTGGTGCCTCTGCCACGCTTGGTGCACTTTTTGGGCTAACGCTTGGCACAGCCTTCGCACCTGCCTTTGCACTTGCTGGAATTATATCGGGCATAATTTTCAAATTCTCGTCTTATCTTGCGATAATGTCTGCCTTTATTTTGGTAATGGGCTACGGAATTTTTGCAAGTGGGTACGAGGCTATTGCGTATTTTGCGCCTGAAGCACTTGGTGCATCCCTTATTATGTACCCAATTCTTAAATTTGACCTACTTCCCCGCCCTGCTGCTTTGGTAGCGCACGATGAAAGAAAAAGCGTTTCTGAAATTGTGCTTGAAAGACAGGATGAAAAAACACGCCGAGATATCCAAGATATGTCATCCTCCTTTGAGGAGATTGCCGATATGCTTTACGACACAGCAAAGAGGGTGAAAAGCCCAACAAGGCAGGATTTTGAAAGAATGAGCTTCGAGGTTGCCGAAGGTCACTGCTTTTCCTGTCCTAAAAACGAAATTTGCTGGAAGCGAGACCCCGAAACTACAAAATTAAACCTTTTAAAGATGAGTGACGAGGCTTTTTTAAAAAACGAGGTTGATTATCACCTGTTAGAGGAAAGATTCATCCACCGTTGTCCAAACGTTGAAAAAATCTCCCAAGAAATTGCCCAAAAATCAAAGAATATTGTAAAAGATAACATTAAAAATGACCGTCTTTCTATCAGCGCAAACAATTTTGAGCTTACCTCAAAAATGCTGTTTGCTATTTCCTGCGAGCCAAACGAGGAAACAGATGAAAACCTAAGATATACAAATACTGCCGTGCGTATTGCTAAGGTCCTTGGCTTATCCTTTGAAAAAATTGAGGTTAAGGGTGGGGCGAAAAAGCATATCATTGCAACGGGTGTCGAGCCTGAGCGTTCCCTATGCTCTGGGGATGAGCTACGATGTGAATTAGAGGCAGAGCTTGGAATCCCTCTTGAGGGTCCTTTACTAAACGAGAAAAATGGCATTTACTCGCTTGAGTTTAATGCCCTTGCCTCATATAAAACCAAATGCACTATTTTGTCCGAATCCGAGGGGAAGGAGCCAAACGGCGACTGTGCTGTTTCATTCCCTGGTAAGGGTGACAAGGAATACTATTTAATCGCTGACGGAATGGGCACAGGAAACGAGGCGCATCTAACCTCCACAATGTGTGCAAAATTCCTTGAAAAGATATTAAAGGTATCAAGCGAAAAGGAAATTTCCCTTTCTATTTTAAACAACTTTGTTCGCTCAAAGAATATTGAATGCTCCTCCAGTGTTGACCTTTTAGAGATTGACCTAGTCGGCAAGGGTGCTAGCTTTTTAAAGAGTGGCGCATCGCCTTCCTTTATTAAGCGTGGAAACAATGTATTCAAGCTGATGTCAAAAACCGCACCTATTGGCATTATGCGTAAGCTAGATGCAGAAAAGCTAGAATTTTCCTTTGAAAGTGGCGATATTTGTGTTATGCTTAGCGACGGTGTTGCCTCTGGCAAGGGGGACACAAGCTGGTTATCTGACTACCTTAAAGAAACAGAGGAAACGGACACGGATATTTTAGCCAAGAAAATTATGGACCTTGCCAAGCTAAACGCGAAAAACAGCGACGACAAGAGCGTTATTGTCATTCTATTTGAATAAATAGCCCATTTGCCTCATATAATTCTTGTGAGGTGAATTTATGAAAAAGCTTGCTTGTCTTCTCTTTATATTACTTGCGCTTACATTTTCCTCTTGTCTTAGGCAAGGATACGGAATTTTATCATATCAGGAAAAGGAAATATATGCTGAATGTCTTTTAAACGGCGAATATAAGATTGCAGTTACCAAATCAAATGGCGAAAAAACTGTTTCATTTTTGTCGCCCTCTTCCTTGTCCTCTATTTCCTTTACTGAAAAGGACGGCAAAATTATCGGGCGCACAAGCGATATAGAAATCCCACTTGAAAAAGAAAATTTAGGTGGAATATCTGCTATTTTATCTATCTTTTCCTTGGATGAAGAAAGCCTTGTTTCGGCCGTTGGCGATAAGAGTAGTGCTTGTATGGAGTTTTCAAACGACCTAGGCACATACAAAATTACAATGGGCAAAAACGACCTGCCAAAAAGAATAGAAATTTTGTCCCCTAAATACGAATTTGATATTGTAATCGACGCAATAAAGCTAAATTAAAAAGGAAGGCGTTTGCCTTCCTTTTTTATATTGATGAAAATGGATATCAATGTGCGCGGTGCTTCACAAAGCAATCTTTCCCTACTCAATTGCAGACTTCCAATCAGCTATCTCACCATCGGAATAGTGCCAGTATCTACCAACGGCAGTTGGCTCTTCCTCACTATAAAAGTAAACTGCACATTCAGATATATTCCAATCCTTGTCCCATTCACTTGGTATACTTGTTGCTTCTATATAAATTTCAAGCTCGGAGCAGTCTAAAAATGCGTTCTTCCCTATTTTTGTTACGCTATTTGGAATTAATATTTCTTCAAGCGAATAACAGCCCGAAAAGGCAGACTCCCCTATCTGCTTTAATCCACTTGGCATTTTTACGCTGACAAGTGATGCACAGCTATGAAATGTGCCCTCCTCTAATTCTTCTAAGCCAGCTGGAATTTTTATATTTTCAAGATAAGTGCAAAGAAGAAATGCGTGCTTACCTATTTTAGTTACACTATTTGGTATTTCAATAGCTTTAAATGAGCCACTTGCAAAAGCTGACTCCCCTATGCTTTTACAAATGCTACCATTTTCAAACACAACGCTTGTTATTTTGGGAGCGCCTGGCAAGGCAGCGCTTGTTGCCGATATGGTTGTAGGCGAGGGTATGCTACTTGGCATAAATAAATTTGTTGGAATTTTTGTTACTTTTTTGCCTATTGTAACCTTTATTCCATTACCCTCTCCACCTGAGTTTGAAAAAATACCATTTTCTAAATCCCCAAGCTCTTTTGCGTTAAATTCTATTTCTTCAAGCCTTGCGCAATTAGAAAACGCATCAACTTCTATACTTTTTACACTACTGGCTATTACTATTTTAGTGAGCTTTGGGCAGTTATCAAATGCGTAAGCACCTATTTTATATATACCCTCTGGAATTAAAATTTCCTTTAAGTTTGCCGCGCCCTGAAAGCCATCCGTCGCTATTTCAGTAACGGGCATTCCTTGGTAGAGCTCCGGAATCACAATTTCGCTTAATAGCTTCGCCTCACCAATTCCAACAGCATATGTACCATCTCCAAGTGGGTAAAAGTCAAGCTCCTTTGTCCCTATTACATTGGATTCGGTATTGGATGATTCTTCGGTGCTTGTATCACTCGGCTTAGATGTATCTTTATTTGTGTCAGTTCCGCCCTTGTTTTTCGGCGCACCACAGCCGATTAGTAAAAGACAAAGTGTTAAAACTATGGTTAAAACTAATAGGGATTTTTTCATTTTTCTCTCCTAGTTAAATCATTATTGACTTAATTATAAATGAATTTTGACGTATTGTCAAGCAAAAGAAAAACGGGAGGAAAAGCCTC
>JAZNFR010000008.1:0-5081 GCA_045576055.1 Eubacteriales bacterium | reverse complement strand
ACAAAGTTAAATCTTTTTTAAACAATAATTTAGGCAAGTTCCTTCAAACACAAAATCGTTCTATAGAAGATATCTGTCAAAAAAGCATAAATATTAAAAATGATCGTTCTTCTTATTTTGTTACAAGAAAAAATTCTGATTTTTGCTGTGAATTATCTCTAGATAATGTATCTTACGAATATAATGGCCAATCGTCTGATGACTATCAATTGGAAATTGAATTGAAGAGCGAGCACCACATTCACAAGATAGAATTGAAAAATTTTGCAGAAGCTTTAACTATGGAATTGAAGATACAGAAATTAGGTAACGAAAGCGAATCCAAGTATATAAAAGGCCTTCATCAATTACAACTTTTATAAATTAACTGAATAGGTACTCATTTTTGCCGATTACTATTGGAATAAAGTGAGTACCTGTTTTTTATAATTTGATCCAAAGTGGTTCTTTCAAAAAATCAAATTAAAAGCTATCCTTTTTACTTACAAATTGCACAATGGAATACGATGATCAAATCGTTCGACAGATAATCGAGTGCGTGATTGTCGAATCCAAAGAACAAATCAGAGTGATATTCGCCGGAGGATTGGAGTTGACTAAATCGTTGATATAAAAAAACGTGGGGGTTCGAATCCTTAATGCAAAATGCTAAAAATATCTTTTTCGTAGCCTCTTGCCAAGAAACAAAAAAAGACACCGAAATGGTGTCTTTTTGTTTTATGGCTGGGGGTATCTGTGGATTCTCACCCAGTTTTTCGTTTGCTTTGCAAACGGGAATTGGGTTCATTCTTTTGCCCTAAGGTGTTCTCTGCTTACAAGGATAAGCCGTGGGCAAAAGCCTCGCCTTTGGCTAGAATCCTAGCTTGGCTATTTTAATTTTTCTTCTCTTTCCTCTTGTAAAGCAAAGCACCGATTATCATTATTACTGCAAAGACGATTAGGTAGAAAAGCACGGGGAATGCAAATTCACCAACTGCCTTTGCTTCTCTATATTTTACGATTCCATGGGCGTAGATTGCGACAAAAATCATAAAGAGCGAGGCGCAAACTGCCAAGATTGGCATTATCGTATTTTTAAAGATACTCTTCTTTCCTTCTCTTGCTATAAACATAATAAAGATTGGGATATAAAGTGCGTAGATTGTAATTATTGGTAGCTCGGATGAATCAAAGCTAAATACACCAAAGATTGGCTTTGTGAGGTTTGCCCCATAGAAATAGAAGAACCACGCACCACAGAAAAGAAGCGTTAATGCACTTGAGTTTACGGGCATATTGGTTTGTGGGTCGACTTGCGAGAACATTTGTGGCTTTGGTCCAGTTTCTCTTACGGAAAGAGAGTAAAGTGAGCGAGTGTTTGCAAGCATAAGTCCATTTAAAGTGCCAAGGCAAGAAACAACGATAAATGCGTTTAGAATCACACTACCGACGCTTCCAAATAGGTTTTTAAATGCTGCTGTTGCGCCCTCTGCACGAAGAACCTCTATTGGTGCACCACCCGAAAGACCTACAAAATAGGTTATATAGATTACCATTATTATAGCTGTTCCTATAACTAGGGCACGGGGGAGATTCTTTTTAGGCTCTTTAAGCTCAGAATTTATAGATGTTGCAATAATCCAGCCCTCGTAGGCAAATGCTGCTGCACCTATTCCTGCAAAGACACTATCAAAGCTATCGCCGGATGTGGAAAACGATGAAGAAAAGGCATCGACTGTATTTCCGTTTATAAGTCCCACAACTGAGCCAACCACTACGATTATAGCAAGAGGAATTAGCTTAACAACCGTTGCGCTGACTTGAAATTTACCCGCGATTTTTGGGGAAATTACATTAATTGTATAGGCAAGGCAAAGATAAAAGCCACCGAGCGCCATACAAAGACCACCTGTTATGTCGTTTGAGCCAAACAAAACAAGTGTGTATCTTGCCGATACCCAAGCAAGCACAGCTGTCATAGCTGGATAATAAATGGTTGTTAAAAACCAACCTATCATATATGCATATTTTTTGCCAACTATCGCCTCGGCATAGTCAACAACGCCGTTAACTTTTACGTATTTTGTGCCAAAATTAGCAAAGTTAAAGGCGCATATTATCATAACAATTCCACCAATTACCCAAGCAAGTATGCCAAGGAGCATATTACCACCAGTGTAATTTAAAACATCCTGTGCCTTGAAAAAAACCCCCGAACCAATAACAATTCCAACAACCATACAAATGGCTGTGAACAGTCCGTAGCGTTTTTTTAATTGATTATCCATACTATTCTCCTTAAAATTCGAGATACTATTATTATTGTACCATAATAACTAAAAAAAGTAAACAAAAAAGAAAACACGCACAAAAGTGCGTGTTTTTTGTTACTCTCTTATACCAAATAAAAGCTCACCATAATCAGGCATAGGCCAGTATTCGCGTGCGGTCAAGGTTTCTGCCGCATCGCAAGTCTTTCTTAGCTTGTTCATAGTAGCAAGAACAATGCTCTCGCAAGATTTTGCCTTTTCGGCAGCATCCTTGATTTTGGACACTTCCTTGCGCTTTTCTTCAAGCTCAAGTGTTAATTTATACGCTTCTGTGCAGAGAGCTGAAAGCTTTTGTCCAACCTCAAATTCGTAACCTATGTCAAAGCCAAGCTCTCTCTTTTCGTTGACAGAGTGCGCCAAAACCTTGGTGTATTTTGATATAGCAGGAATGATTAGCTTCTTTGCCATATCAATCATTGTAAGTGCCTCGATATTGATAATCTTTGAGTAGCTTTCAAGAAGAATTTCGCATCTTGAGCGAAGCTCCTTCTCGCTAAATACCTTGTTTTTGGTGTAAAGCTCGATATTCTTTTCGTCGAGCAAGTGAACAAGCGCTTCAGGAGTGGATTTAAGATTAGAAAGACCTCTCTTTTCTGCCTCTTTAAGCCACGCGTCATCGTAACCGTTGCCGTTAAAGAAAATCCTCTTGTGTTCCTTGATTGTTTTCTTGATAAGCTCGTGAAGAGTGCCGTTAAAGTCCTCTGCCTCGCTTAAAACATCATAGAACTCGTTTAGAACCTCGGTAACTGCTGTGTTTATTGCTGTGTTTGTATCAGCAATTGAAGCATTTGAGCCGAGCATACGGAATTCAAATTTATTACCAGTAAATGCAAATGGGGATGTACGGTTTCTATCCGAGGTGTCCTTCGGGAACTTAGGAAGAATATGAACGCCGACTCTCATTTTTTCCTTTTCCTTAGAGCCAAGCTTTACGCCCTTTTCAATAGCGTCAAGTATTTCTGTAAGCTCCTCACCAAGGAAAATAGAGATAACCGCTGGTGGTGCTTCATTAGCGCCTAGACGGTGGTCGTTACCTGCGCTGGCAACGGAAATTCTAAGAACGTCCTGATAGTCGTCAACTGCCTTGATAACTGCGCAAAGGAATAGTAAAAATTGTGCGTTATCGCTTGGTGTTTCTCCTGGCTCAAGTAAGTTCATACCTGTATTGGTTGAGAGCGACCAGTTATTGTGCTTACCACTACCATTAACGCCGTCAAATGGCTTTTCGTGAAGTAGGCAAACAAGACCGTGCTTTCTTGCAACCTTTTGCATAAGCTCCATAGTTAATTGGTTATGGTCGGTTGCTAGGTTAGTTGTTGTAAATATAGGCGCAAGCTCGTGCTGAGCAGGTGCAGCCTCATTGTGCTCTGTTTTAGCAAAAACGCCGAGAGACCAAAGCTCGTGGTCTAAGTCCTTCATAAAGGACTTAACCTGAGGCTTGATTGTGCCGAAATAGTGGTCGTCAAGCTCCTGTCCCTTTGGTGGCATTGAGCCAAAAAGGGTTCTGCCCGTATAAACTAGGTCTGGGCGCTTATTGTAGGTTTCCTTATCAACTAAGAAATATTCTTGCTCAGGTCCGACGGTTGGCTTAACTGTTTTTACATCGTCATGTCCAAATAGCTTTAAAATCTTAATTGCGGCTTTGTTTAGAACCTCCATTGAGCGAAGGAGTGGTGTCTTTTTGTCAAGCGCTTCTCCACCATATGAGCAGAATGCAGTAGGAATACAAAGTGCGCCATCCTTAATAAATGCATAGGATGAAGGGTCCCAAGCGGTATAGCCTCTTGCCTCAAAAGTTGCGCGAAGTCCACCTGATGGGAATGATGAAGCATCACTCTCGCCCTTTACAAGCTCCTTGCCAGAAAACTCCATAATTGCAGTAGAATTATCAAGTGGGGAGATAAAGCTATCGTGCTTTTCAGCTGTAATTCCTGTCATTGGTTGGAACCAGTGGGTATAGTGAGTTGCCCCCTTCTCGATTGCCCAGTCCTTCATAGCATTTGCAATCTCGTTGGCGAGGGACAAATCAAGGTGCTTTCCGTTTTGAATGGTATTTTGGATTGAATCGTAAACCTCTTGAGGCAAACGCTCCTTCATCACTTGATCATTAAACACCATTGTACCGAAAAAATCTGTAACTGATTTCATATAGCTCTCCCTTTCTTAGTCGCGCGTAAAATATATATTCAAATTATACATTCTTTTAATTTGTTTGTCAAGTGCCACATATAGATAAAAAACGTGCTTTTTTTCCATATTTTGTGTTTTTTATATTAAAACACCCTTGCAAATACATTTTATGTATGATATAATGTTTGCGTGTGAAATTATTTTTTTATTTCGAGGTGATTTTATGAGATGTCCACATTGCGGATACGAGGATAGCAAGGTTATCGATTCTCGTCCTGTTGACGAAAATGCAAGTATTAAAAGACGTAGAGAGTGTCTTAGCTGCGGCTCTCGCTTTACTACCTTTGAAATAATTGAAACTATTCAGCCTATGGTTGTTAAAAAGGACGGCTCACGCGAGTATTTTGACAAGAGCAAATTGCTTGTTGGTATTATCAAGGCTTGTCAAAAGCGCCCTGTTAATGCAACACAAATTGCAAATAAGGTTGAGGCTGAAATTCTTAACTCTCTTCGCACAGAAATTACATCAACCGAGATTGGCGAAATCACAATGAACGAGCTTATCAAGGCTGACGATGTTGCATACATACGCTTTGCATCAATCTACAAGGACTTTTCAAACGTTGAAACATTTTTAGAGGA
>JAZNFR010000007.1:0-2557 GCA_045576055.1 Eubacteriales bacterium | reverse complement strand
ATACGCAAAAAAAGCGATTTATACTTTTTTTGCGTATTTTCTATTTATAATCTATTCTATTTTCTACATATTTCGGTACAATTCTGCCATTAAACAAATCAGTTATTGATTTTATAAATTGCTCAGCAATCTCTTCTTTTATTGCAATTTGAATTTTCACATTATCTGCAAAATCTAAACTGTCGGTTTTGGCATCAATTTGTGCAATTTCTGTTGAGAGCTTTCCATAGTCAGAATACGAGCATAGAATTTCCAAAACGCGATAATCCTCATACACCACAGTCTCAGCTGAATTTAAAGACATAGATGCAGCTGTCGAATATGCTCTAACTAATCCACCAGCTCCCAATAAAATTCCACCAAAATATCTAGTTACAACAACTAAAACGTCACTAATTCCCGACATTCTTATTGCGTTTAGAACAGGCATTCCAGCCGTTCCCTGTGGCTCGTTATCATCAGAATATCTTGCAATGCTTTCGCCTATTACATAAGCATAAACATTGTGGGTTGCATCTTGAAATTCTTTCTTTTTTTGTTTAATAATTTCTAATGCTTCTTCTTCATTTTTTACAAATGTAGAATATCCTATAAATGTTGACTTTTTTTCAACAAATTCAATGATTGAAGGGCTTTTTAGCCTCTTAATTTTTTTAGTCAAAATCTTTCCTTTCTCAATTAAAATAATGGGTCTTATTTTAAAAAGGATGCAAATTTATTCTTTGTTTTATTATCTACCCAAGCAAAAATTTCCGTACCGATATCTGTATATTCTGTTGTTATAATTTCTGCAGATTGATAAAATGCATTAAGCTCACTTTGATTTGTATATGGGAACAAAAAAGCTTCTCTCGTTTTTCCGTAACGACATAGCGATTCAAGCTGAGAAATTAGCTCATCATACCCTGTTTTTTCTTTTACAGAAATACTTACAACTCTTCCCTTAGACGAGTTGAAAAACCTCAAATCATATATTCTTTCATTAGAACAGAGGTCTGACTTATTAAATATGTATAAAATCGGCTTGTCTGTAGCACCAAGAGATTCAAGTATACTCTCAGTAGTAGCCATATGCTCATAGCATTCCTCATCCGAAGCATCGACAACATTAATAAGAAAATCACAGTATAATGTTTCCTCAAGAGTTGATTTAAATGCGTGTATAAGATGGTGTGGTAGTTTTCTTATAAATCCAACTGTATCAGTTAAAAGCATAGATATACCACTTGGTAGCTCAAACTTTCTTGTTGTTGGGTCAAGTGTTGCAAAAAGCTTGTCCTCTGCAAGAATTCCTGCATTTGTTAACATATTTAAAAGACTTGATTTTCCAGCATTTGTATAACCAACTATACAAGCCTTTGGAATGTTTGAGCGCTCACGCTGAGCACGCATAATTTGCCTGTTTTTTTCAAGCTCACTGAGCTCGCCTTGTAGAAATGAAATTCTACTAGCAAGTCTACGTCTATCAATTTCAAGCTTGCTTTCACCAGGACCACGTGTTCCTATTCCTCCGCCTAATCTTGACATATCCTTGCCTTTGCCAATAAGCCTAGGAGCTGTATATTTTAACTGAGCAAGCTCAACTTGAATTTTTCCCTCTGCGCTTACTGCGTGTAAAGCAAAAATGTCAAGTATAAGCATACTTCTATCTATTACGTCACACTCGGTTTCGGTTTCAATATTTTTGATTTGAGCTGGTGAGAGCTCACAGTCGAAAATTACATTACTGATTTGATTAGCTTGACAAAGCTCTTTTAATTCTTCTAGCTTACCCTTTCCAATGCAGGTTGCAGCATCTGGAACATTTTTCATTTGTGTAAGCTTTGCAAAGGTTGATGCCCCTGCCGTGTCTGCTAAGCGCTCTAGCTCGTCTAAGGATTTCAAGCATTCTTCTTCCTTGCCTTGTGGAAAGATGCCAACTAAAATTGCCTTTTTTTCCATCATACTACCCCTTTCATGAAAATTAAAAGGGTAAGAACTTTGCAAAGCTACTTACCCAATTTAACTATTATTTTGCGTTTTCAAGTCTCTTCTTGAACTTGTCAACACGTCCACCTGCGTCTACAAACTTTTGTTTTCCTGTGTAGAAAGGATGGCACTTTGAACAAATTTCAACAGAAATATCGCCTTTTGTTGTCTTAGTAGCAACTGCATTACCGCATGCGCATCTGATTGTTGCTTCCTTATATTCAGGATGAATTCCGTTCTTCATTCTTTTCACCTCTTTATGCAAAAGTATAATTTTCGATTTATTATACAACACATATGATACAAAAGTCAAGTCTTTTTTTAAATAATTTTAAATTTTTGTTTCAATTTCCTTTTTTAGCCTTTTTATTATCTTTTTTTCAAGTCTCGAGATGTACGATTGTGAGATGCCAAGCATATCGGCAACCTCCTTTTGTGTTTTTTCTTCTTCCCCATATAGACCAAATCTTAATTTCACTATTAATTGTTCTCTTTTCCCGAGCTTACTAACCGCTTCTGCAATGATTTTACTATCCTCACTAGCTTCAATATTTTTATATACAACATCCTCATCAGTTCCTAAAACATC
>JAZNFR010000006.1:0-2671 GCA_045576055.1 Eubacteriales bacterium | reverse complement strand
GAGATGTTTTGCGAAAGAGAAAAGACTTTTCTTTCAGAATATGCGTTTAAAACGTCTGATACAAAGGGTAGAGAAATACCTTGGGAAAAATGTCCAAATCGCACGGAATTTCAGCGCGATAGAGATCGTATAATCCATTCTAAATCTTTTCGCAGATTAATGCATAAAACTCAAGTTTTTATTTTTCCTCAAGATGAGCATTTTAGAACCCGTATGACACATACACTTGAGGTTACTCAAATAGCAAGAATTATAGCACGTGCCTTAAGACTTAACGAGGATCTATGCGAGGCTGCTGCTCTCGGACATGACCTTGGTCATACTCCTTTTGGTCATTCTGGTGAAAGAGCGATGCAGCTATTTTATTCCGAAGATTTTGCGCACTATAAACAAAGCATAAGAGTTGTTGAAAAGCTTGAAAATAATGGTGAAGGTCTTAACCTTACTTGGGAGGTTAAGGATGCTATACTAAATCACACTGGTGATTCTGAGGCTTCAACGCTTGAAGGACAAATTATAAAAATAGCTGATAGAATTGCATACATAAACCACGATATTGACGACGCAATTAGAGGTGGAATTATAACACTTGATGATGTTCCTAAGGAGCTTATTTCAACCCTTGGTCGTGGACATGGCGAACGTATTAATAGAATGGTTTCCGCTGTTATTTCAGAAAGTATGGAGAAGCCATATGTAAGAATGGAAAAAGAAATCTGGGAAGCAACAATGGAGCTTCGTAGCTTTTTGTTTCAGTCGGTTTATCGCAATAAAATTGCAAAATCCGAGGAAGAAAAAGCAATTGAGATGCTTAGAATCCTTTTTGAATATTTTGTTAAGAATCCAAATGAAATGCCGGGTATATATTTTAAAAACACAAAAACTGAGCCTGTAGAACGTTGTGTTTGCGACTATATATCTAGTATGACGGATAGATACGCTATTGATTTATTTAGAGAGCTTTATGTTCCAGGAATGTGGAAAAGGCCAGTATGAATATTTCACCGCAAATAATTGAAGATATTAAAGCTCGTAACGACATCGAGCACGTAGTATCTTCATATATCACGCTTAAGCGTGCAGGCTCTAATTTTAATGGTTCTTGTCCGTTCCACAGCGAAAGAACACCATCATTTACAGTTTTTCCATCCACACAATCGTTTTATTGCTTTGGTTGTGGTGCAGGTGGAGATGCCATAACATTTGTTATGCGTATGGAAAATCTTGATTACGTTTCCGCGGTAAGAGCACTTGCAGAAAGAAGTGGCATTTCCTTGCCTGAAAATGTTACTTATAGTGGACAAAAAGAGGTTACCCGTCAAAGGGTGCTTGAAATGAATAAGGAAGCGGCACGTTTCTTTAGAAACGCACTTTTTGACCCTAAGTATGGTGCACAGGCAATGGATTATTTGGTAAATAAACGTAAGCTTTCATCTGCTGTTATTAAGCACTTTGGCTTGGGCTTCGCTCCAAATAGCTTCGGTGCACTTCACGACCATTTAAAAAAGCTCGGATACACAGACGAAGAAATGGTTGTTGGATTTTTATGTGGCAAGGGCAAAAATAATTCTACGTATGACTATTTTAGAAACAGAATTATGTTTCCAATAATTGATGTTTCAGGTAATGTGGTTGCTTTTGGCGGTCGAGTAATGGATGATTCTGAACCAAAGTATCTAAACACATCCGACACACCAGCATTCAAAAAAAGTAAAAATTTATTCGCTCTAAACTATGCAAAAAATCATTGTGAAAATACTATGATTCTTTGTGAAGGCTATATGGATGTAATTGCTTTACATGCGTCGGGATTTGAAAATGCAGTTGCGACACTTGGTACCGCGATAACATCTGAACAAGCAAGAATGTTTTCTAGATACACTAAAAAAGTAGTTATTTCTTATGATAGTGACCAAGCAGGACAAAGGGCTGCGGACAAAGCATTCAAGCTCTTACAAGAGGTTGGTGTTGACGTTAAAATAATAAAGCTTGAGGGTGCGAAGGACCCTGATGAGTTTATTAAAAAATTTGGCGCAGCTAAATTTACGTCAATCATTGATAACTCAAAAACAAGATTTGAATTTGAGACGGATAAGATTCTTGCAAAGTATAATATTAATAATATTGATGAAAAAATCAAAGCATCGCACGAGCTTTGTCGTGTGATTGCAACATTTTCATCCGATATTGAAAGAGAATTATATGCTCGTAAAATGGCTACTATATTTGATGTACCATATGCAAGCATACAAAAAGATGTATCTGCTATAATTCGCAAAAGAATTCGCGAGGATAAATCCAAAGAACAAAGCGAATTATATAGAATCACAAGCGGAATGGGTGACAGGATTAATCCTGAAAGTGCTTCCAACATTAGGGCAAATAAAATTGAGGAAGCAATAATCGGCTTAATGCTATTAAAAACAGAGCATTTGGATGAATGTGTTAACAGACTAAAGCCAGATGACTTTGTTACACGGTTTTGCAAAAAGGTTTTTGACAGTATAGTTTCGCTTTATAAGGAGTATGGCAAATTTGATATTGGTTATATTCAAGATCAGTTTTCAGTTGAACAAATTTCTAGAATAACAAAAATGTTAACTGAACGTCAAAGCCTTACTGTAAACGATAAAGAAACTTTAGAAAACCTAATTATTTCACTAACAAGTGA
>JAZNFR010000005.1:0-3588 GCA_045576055.1 Eubacteriales bacterium | reverse complement strand
AAACAAAAAGGAGCAAAAAAGCTCCTTTTAAATATTTATATTTAAATTTCTGGGTATGCAAGGTGGAATAGCTCGAGAATTCTATCCTCATTTTTTGTAAGCTTAAGATAGCCAAAAAGCGCCTCAAAGCCTGTTGCTATTTTGTATTCTAAAAGAGATGCACTTTTAGGTGCGTTTAGGTGAGACGAATTTTTTCCACGGCGGAAAATTGAAGCCTCCTCCTCACTCAAAAAGCCTTCAATATTTTTAAAAGCAATGGCTTGATTTACAGCTGTTACATAATTGAGTGCTTCCTTGTTTAATTTCGAGGATTTTTCATAGCCCTTAAGAACCAAAGCCTCACGTATTAAGACTTCAAGAACTGAGTCGCCAAGGTATGCAAGTGCACTTGCACTAATTTGAGAAATGTCCATAAAAAGCCCTCCTTTTGTTTTTTATATTGTACCACACAAGAAACGTATTATCAAGTAAGACTTGAAAAAATAAGGGAAATATGGTAAAATATTAATGCAGTTTATTCAAACTAAGAATCAATTTAAGCAAAATGCCGTAGATAACGGCGTTAAGAGGTATAATATGTCTATTAAATCTTATGACGTTGCCATTATCGGTGCTGGAATCACTGGTACAATGACTGCGTTTCAGATTGCTAAATATAGTGCAAAGGTTGCAGTTTTGGAGGCAGGTATTGATGTTGCCTCTGGCTCAACACGCGCAAATTCTGCCATTGTTCACGCAGGCTATGATGCAAAAGAGGGCACCTTGAAGGCTCTTCTAAATGTCAAGGGCTGTGAAATGATGGAAAAAATCACCACTCAGCTTGGTGTGCACTATCAAAAAAATGGCTCACTTGTTATCGGTTTTAATGCACGTGATTTAGAGGAATTAAAGAAACTAAAGGAGCGTGGTGAAACTAACGGTGTAAAAGGGCTTCGTATTCTTAATAGAGCCGAGCTTGTGAAAATGGAGCCAAACGTTTCAAAGGACGCAAAGTATGCACTTTATGCACCTAGTGCAGGTATTGTTTGCCCATATGACCTAGCGTATGCTGTTGCTGAAAATGCTAAGACCAATGGTACAGACTTTTATTTTGAATATGAGGTTGACAAAATTGATTATGATGGTAAATACTATACCATTAGTGCTGGCGACCAATCGGTAAAGGCAAAATATGTTGTAAACGCAGCTGGTTGCTATGCCGACGAGATTGCTAAAATGATTGACGACGACTTGCCATTTGAAATCATCCCTCGTCGTGGGGAATATATGCTTCTTGATAAAAGAGAAGGCAAGGTGGCAAAGCACACAATTTTTGTAACGCCTAATGAAAAAGGTAAGGGAATACTTGTTTCCCCAACTGTCGATGGAAATATCATTGTCGGCCCTAACGCAAACATTGTTGACTCAAAGGCTGACACAAGTGTTACAGAGGACGGTCTTGACGAAATTGCTAAGGGCGCAAGAATAATTATGCCAGAAATTAATCTCGGTGCAGTAATTACAACCTTTGCAGGCGTGCGTCCAACCCCAACAAGTGGCGATTTTTATATAAAAGAATCTGAAAAATGCAAAAACTTTATTCACGCAGCAGGTATTGAGTCACCAGGACTTGCATCTGCCCCTGCAGTTAGCGAGTATATTTTGGAACTTTTGAAAATTTCTGGTCTTACACTGCGCAAAAAGAGAACATATATAGAAACAAGAACAAAAGATGGCAATTGTAAGCTTTTCTACGAAATGACAGAGGATGAAAGAAAGGAAGCAATTGCAAAGGACCCAAGATATGCAAAAATGATTTGCCGTTGCGAAATGGTTACAGAGGGCGATATTGTAAACGCAATTAATCGTCCAATTCAAGCAAAAACTATTGATATGGTTAAGCGCCGTACCCGTGCGGGAATGGGTAGGTGCCAAGGCGCACATTGTCGTACAAAGGTGGCGGAAATTATCGCAAAGGAATTAAATATTGATATATCTCAGGTTAAAAAATTCTCATCAAATTCCAACTTGCTTTTAGGAAAGACAAAATGAGGCAGAAATGAAGAAAAAGCTTGTAATTATAGGCTCAGGGCCTAGCGGACTTGTGTGCGCAATGACAGCTGTTAAAAATGGTGTTTCAGCTTCTGATATATTGGTTCTTGAAAGGGAAAACGAGCTTGGTGGTACACTTAATCAATGCATTCATACAGGATTTTTGAAAAACCTAACAGGACCAGAGCTTGCCTCCAACCTTATAAAGGCTGTTAAAAAGCTAGGTATTGAATGCAGAACTGAATCATGCGTTTTGTCGTTGTCGGTTGATAGGGTTTTGACAGTAATTTCTCCAAAAGAGGGTTACCAAAAAATCCAAGCAGATGCAGTAATATTAGCGATGGGCTGTCGTGAGCAATCGCGCGGGGTACTATCAATAGGTGGTACTCGTCCTGCGGGTGTCTTGTCGGCTGGCGCTGCCCAAAGATATATCAATATCGAGGGGTATATGCCTGGCAAAAAAACAGTAGTTATAGGTTCTAGCGATATTGCGTTTATTATTTGTCGCCGTCTATCTATTGAGGGTGGTAAGGTTTTGTGTGCTGTTGAGCCAAAGGGTGTCCCACTCGGTGATAAAAAATACATAAAGGAATGCTTAGCGCCCTTTAATATTCCATTCAAATTAAACCATAATGTAACAAAGATTTATGGTAAGGAAAGAATAGAAGCGGTTGATATTTGTCAGCTTGATAAAAAGGGCAAGCCAATTAAAAAAACAAAGCAAAAAATAGAGTGTGATTCTCTTGTTTATTCCTGTGGATACACCCCTGATGTTGATATTGCAATTGAGGCAGGCGCAAGAATAAAAAGAGATACAAAAGGACCATATACAAAGCGTAATTATGAAACCACAATCCAAGGTGTTTTTGTAACAGGTAATGCGCACTATATTCATAAAAACATAGATAGAATTTTAAAGGAATCCGTTGCAGTTTCCGAGGCGGTGGCAAAGTTCTTACAAAAATCAAATCAAAAAAAGGAGAAGACAAATGAGGATAATGCTCACATCAACAGTGAAAATAAAGAGTGAAACCTCGTCCTTACTCCCTGTAAGAACGGATAAGCCGATACTAAAAAGCTATTTAAAAACCGCAATGAAAAAAATCAACTCAATCGTGCTTGAGCCACCAATATATATCGGAGATATAATTGAAGAGGGCTTCATTGAGGACGATATTAACCTAATTGCTACCAAGACAGTAGAGAAGTGAAAAATGAAGGGGGAGGTATTATGCCTCCCTCAGTTTATTTTAAATAAAAATCAAAAAATTTTAAAAACCCCTTGCAAACTGAAAAAAACTATGATAGAATAATCAAGCATTAAAAAATCACACATGCCGGTGTGATGGAATTGGCAGACGTGCCGGACTCAAAATCCGGTGGTAGCGATACCGTATCGGTTCGACCCCGATCACCGGCACCAAACGCGCTCAATCGAGCGCGTTTTTCTTTTAAATACTACTAAAAAAACGCTAAGAAATTCATTTACATTTTAATATATTTATGCTATACTATTTATAATATCCTACTTAAAGAAACGGAAGTAAAAATGACACC
>JAZNFR010000004.1:0-2795 GCA_045576055.1 Eubacteriales bacterium | reverse complement strand
AAATATTGTTATTTTATAAAATAAAAGCAAAATTCTATTAGCAACAAAACTGAAATAAAAAACAATGACATATTTGAAGAAAAAACCAACTGAAAATATATTGAAGCCATCCAAAGCAAAATTATTGCAAAAATCGACACTCCCCTGAGGATTTTTTCAGATTTCAAAGGTGAAAGAAATGAATTTAGCAATGCTTTTAACACCCCTCCACCATCCAAAATTTCAGCAGGATATAAATTCATAAAGGCAAGGCAAAAGCTACATATTATAAAAAAATCTCTTTTTTCCCCTTTAAAATACGGGAATGCGAGCATAAATACTGCGGACAATACATTGAATGCTATCCCACCGAGGCAAACTAGTATTTCTTTTTTATAGCTAATTTCAGAGCAATCATATGATATACTTAAATGAAATCCACCCATTTTAAATTTTTTAATTTTGGCTTTGCATAGCTTTGCAAATGTTATGTGCCCAAGCTCGTGAATTAAATACGTCATCACTAAAATTAATGGATATGGAGAAACCGAAATGCTTAACCCTGTAAGAGCCAAGGAAAACAAGCCAATTTTATCAATTATGCCACTCATTTTTTCCGAAATCAGACACTCTATCAGGTGTTTTTGTGTTTTTCAACAAATTTAAATCAAAAATTTGATATACTTTATTTTCACTAAAAACTGGTACAGTTTCATTTCCTTTTATAGATAGTTTTTTATCTTCTATAGTGCCAAATATCAAAAGTATAGTTATTGCACACATTGAAAAGACAAACAGAATCAGCTCTAATCCTATTTTTTCTTCTCTTTTTTTATTTGCTTTTTTCTTGCTTTTAAATATCTTAAACTTCATATTGCCTCCTTGTAAAATCCTTTCTTTATTATATTGATTTTTTTAGTTTTCTATGATAAAATATACTTATTAAATTTCTTTGGAGGCTTTATGAATAATACGCCTTTAGCCGAGCGACTTCGTCCAAAATCATTCGGTGAAATTGCTGGTCAAGAGCACCTTGTTTCCTCAACTGGTGTTATTAGCAGAATGATTCTTGCTGGTAGAATTTCAAATATGATATTTTTTGGTCCTCCTGGCACAGGAAAAACAACTGTAGTTAATATTATTGCAAAAAATTCCGGTATGCAAATGTTCAAGCTTAACGCAACAACTGCTTCCCTATCTGACGTAAAAGAAGTTATTGCAAGCAGCGACGGACTTTTTAACCAAAATGGTATTTTGCTTTATCTTGACGAGATTCAGTACTTTAATAAAAAACAACAACAGGCTCTGCTCGAATACATAGAGGATGGTCGTGTTACACTAATTGCATCTACCACCGAAAACCCATATTTTTATATATATGATGCATTAATTTCAAGATGCTCCGTTTTTGAATTCAAGCATGTTTCGGCGAAGTCTATTGTGCCAGTTCTTTTACGAGCTTTGTCAGTTTTGAATGAAGAAAACAATCTTTTGAAAAAAGCCGACAATGACGCACTTGAATTTTTAGCTTCTTCTGCTCACGGTGATGTTCGCCATGCGCTTACTCTTTTCGAGGGTGCATATTGGGCAAGCAATGAAAAAATCACCGCGGATATCGTTAAGGAATTTATCCCTTCAATTTCTGCTGGTCTATTTGATAAGGATTCCGACGTCCACTACAATCTTTTATCTGGACTTCAAAAATCAATTCGTGGCTCTGACCCTGATGCTACAGTTTTTTATCTTGCAAAGCTACTTGAGGGTGGCGACATTTTATCTCCTATAAGACGTCTTTTAGTAATTGCAAGTGAGGATATTGGTCTTGCTTATCCTCAAGCTGCACAAATTACATATGCTCTTTGTGAAAGTGCAAAAATGCTAGGATTGCCAGAAGCAAGGATTCCTCTTACTAACTGTGCAATTATGCTAGCAACTGCTCCAAAGTCAAATACCGCATATGAAGCTATTGCCAAAGCCAGTGCAGATATCAAAATGGGCAAGGGCGATACTATACCAACACATTTACAAGCTCCGCTTTACAAAGGATATGTTTACCCACACGAGTTCCCAAATGATTGGTGCGAGCAACAATATCTACCAAATGATATAAAGAATGCTAAATACTACACCTTTGGAGAAAACAAAACTGAACAGAGCGCAAAGGCTTATTGGGAAAGCGTAAAAAAGCGTAAATTATAGCAAAAACATTTTATCGTATGTTCACTTGTTCATATTTTAATTCGTATTGTGGTATAAAAATATTGACATTTTCATCTTTTGGTGATACAATATATTAAGTAAATTAATTAGTTTATAAGGAGGATTTGATGAAGAAATCTACTAAGGTTCTTTTAACCATACTTTTAATAGTTACGGTTATTGTTTCTATTTTAGGCTCAGTTTCTGCATTTATTATGTTTGCAAACAACTTTGGCGATTTTTACAATGAATTCTCTCTTTTAGCCGATGGCGTTCGCGTAAGTGAACGTGCGAATCTAGCTATTGAAACTTTATTCAGCTTTACTAACGTTATTATTTTCCTTGCTTTGGCTATGATTTTTATTTTTATTTCTATTGGCTGTATTGCTGGCGTTGTTTATATTTATGTCGCTGATAGCGACGCGCGTATTAAAGAGCTTGAAACAATTGTTGATGAAGCACATATGAATATTAAATACGATAGGGACGAGGCTCTTAACGAGGGCGACGAATCCGAAACTCTTTATCTATAAAATTTAGCCATCCTTTATTGGATGGCTTTTATATTGACAAACTATTTGTTTAGTGCTATAATATTTATATATTTTATAAAGGAG
>JAZNFR010000003.1:0-2862 GCA_045576055.1 Eubacteriales bacterium | reverse complement strand
TATGTGATTCAATCCTCGTCCTCATCTCCGAAGATTTGTTTTCCTCAACTTTTCGTTCAGGAAAACCAATTGTTCTATTATCAGCTTCCTTAGTCTCACTATCAGTTATAATTGAAAATGGATTACGTTTAGCAGTAAAAGATGCCCTAGCTAAGTCCATCACGTCACTTTGCATAGAGGATGTATAGCTCTCCTGAACATCATTATTCAATACCTCTGCACGCTCTCTTGCACGCTTAAATATCATTTCTTTAAGCGCTTCTGCCTCTTGTGTAGGTACTATTGAGTTCCTTATATTAGTCATAAAAGCTCCTCTATAAATATATAAAAACATAATTGTTAAGAAAATTGACAGTTTTGTATATATTAGTTATATATTTGTTACATAAGTTAACATGGTTTTTGAATTGAGCATGCCTGACAGTTTTATTGGTATAGCTATATTTATAGCTTATGAAGGGTTTAAAAGAGGCGCAATAAAACGTAAATATTTGTTTTTATTATTTGTGTTTTTTGTTTTTCTATTGTATAATGAAATTGCTATTTATATTTCGGCTAGTGTAAAATCTTAACAGGAAGGATTAACCGACCTGTTTTCTTTTGCCCCTAAGGGGCTGTAATAAATGGGCGGGTGACAATGATAAAGTCATCTATCTGTTTACTTCAACAAGTCACCCTTTTGAACAAATAACAAAGTTTTTTGACCGCTTATTTTGCCAAATTAACATTTAACAAACTTTATTTCGTCATCTTGGACATCTATTTTGACACAATCTCCATCAATGAAATTTTGAGCCAAAATCTCTTTTGCAAGCGGGTTCTCAATCATTTGACGAATAACTCTTTTTAATGGCCTTGCACCATATATTGGATTGAATCCACGAGTTGCCAAAAACTCTTTTGCGTCTTCGCTAATTTCAAGGGTCATATTGTGTTCTTTGAGCAACACTCTTAAATTTTCCATCTGAATATCAACAATTGCTGATAATTGTCCAAGTGTAAGAGCTTTAAAGAAAATAGTCTCATCAACTCTATTTAAGAATTCAGGCTTGAATTTTTCTCGCATAACAGCGTTAACTTTCTCTTTTGTTTCTTCAAAGTTTCCACCATTTAAAGAAGCATTCAAGGATTCTTCCAATATAATGTCAGAGCCTATATTACTTGTCATAATAATAACCGTATTCTTAAAATCAACAACTCTTCCTTTGGAATCCGTTAATCTACCATCGTCAAAGATTTGAAGCATGATATTGAACACATCAGGATGTGCTTTTTCGATTTCATCAAAAAGTACAACAGAATAAGGTTTACGTCTCACAGCTTCAGTAAGCTGACCACCTTCTTCATAGCCTACATATCCTGGAGGCGCACCAACAAGACGTGAAACATTATGTTTTTCCATGTATTCAGACATGTCTATCCTTACAATGGCATCCTCATCGTTAAACAAAAATTCCGCCAAAGTTTTTGCTAATTCTGTCTTACCAACACCTGTTGGACCTAAGAATATAAATGTTCCAATTGGGCGTTTAGGATCTTTTAAACCAGAACGAGCCCTACGAATCGCATCAGATACAGTATCAACTGCTTCTTCTTGACCAATTAAACGTTTATGGAGAACATCTTCCATGCGTAAAAGCTTTTGCATCTCGGATTCAACAAGCTTTGTAACAGGAATCCCCGTCCATTTACTAACAATTTCAGCTATATCATCACCATCAATTTCTTCTTTAAGAAGTTGGTTTTCTGATTTTTCTTTCCCTTGAACAGCTTGAAGCTTTTTCTCGAGTTCCATAAGCTTTCCGTATTTAAGCTCAGCAGCAAGCTGTAAATCAGTATTACGCTCAGCTTCAGCTATCTGGATCTTTATTTTATCAATTTGTTCTTTTATACCAGCTTCACCAGAAATTGTATTTTTTTCTAGCTCCCATTGAGTTTTTAGTGTCGTAATTTTCTCATCAAGAGAATTAATTTCGGCTGTTAGCTTTTCAATTTTTGCTAAACATTCCGGAGATGTCTCTTTTCTTAGAGCCTCACGCTCTACTTCTAGCTGTATTTTTTGACGAAACATTGTATCAATCTCTTCAGGCATAGAATCAATTTCAATTCGTAAAGCTGAAGCTGCTTCATCGATTAAATCAATGGCTTTGTCTGGTAAAAATCTATCAGTAATATATCTGTCAGAAAGTTTTGCTGCTTGGATTAAAGCTGAGTCTAAAATTCTTATACCATGATGCACTTCATATTTTTCCTTTAACCCACGTAAAATTGAAATAGTATCTTCTACACTTGGTTCGTCCACTAATACAGGTTGAAAACGTCTTTCAAGCGCAGGATCTTTCTCGATATACTTACGATATTCATTTATGGTTGTAGCACCTATCGTACGAAGCTCGCCCCTTGCAAGCATAGGTTTTAAAAGATTACCAGCATCCATAGAACCATCTGTTGAACCAGCTCCGACAACTGTATGAAGCTCATCGATAAACATAACGATTTCTCCGTTTGATTCTTGAACTTCTTTAAGCACAGCTTTTAATCTTTCTTCAAATTCTCCTCTGAATTTCGCACCTGCAACTAACGCTCCTAAATCAAGAGAAATTAAGGTCACTTCTTTTAAGCTCTCTGGCACGTCACCTCGAATAATCCTTTGAGCTAGCCCTTCTACAATAGCAGTTTTACCAACACCAGGCTCACCAATAAGAACAGGGTTGTGTTTTGTTCTACGATTAAGAACTTGGATTATTCTACGAACTTCCTCATCTCTACCTATCACAGGGTCAAGTTTACCCTTGCGTGCACGTTCTGTTAAATCTGTTGAATATTTCTGAAGTGCTTTTAAATTTTCTTCTGCGTTTTTAT
>JAZNFR010000002.1:0-1909 GCA_045576055.1 Eubacteriales bacterium | reverse complement strand
GGCATAAAGGTTATACGAAGCGTTTGTACCCATAGTATAGCTTACACCGTCGTTATATACTACGTTGCCGTCCTTGCTTGTTGCCCATCCGACAAAGGTATAGCCTGCCTTTGTAAAGGCGTTAGCTAGAAGAGATGCACTTGCATCAGTTTTAATGGTCATATTTGCCATTGTGCCCGTGCCACTGTTTGCATCAAACACAAGGGTGTTTTCGTTTGCTTCCCATTTAGCATAAAAGATCTTTTTGTCACTTTCGCCAAATGATATTCCACTCGATTTATTATCAAAACACTCGTCAATAAACCAACCATCAAATGAATATCCCACCTTTGTAGGCGCTTTCAACTCTAGCCTCGTCTCAATATTATAGCTAGTTGGATTTTCCAAACTGTTTGTTCCGCCATTTAATACATATTCAATTTCGTATTCAATCGGTGTCTTTATCGCTTCAACAATAATATTACTCTTGATATTTGTTAAGTCAACGTCTTCCCACATAACTGTGTAGCCAATTTCTTCTTGGGGCGTAGGAATACTTGTCAAGCTTTCCCCTTGCTTGACAGTTCTTACTATATTGGCAAAGCCGTCCTGTACAAACGTAACCTTAAAAAACTTTTCTTCGGGTTCTTTTTCAGTTTCGGTTTCCGTTTCGGTTTCGCTATTTGATTCTTTATCTACCGTTGTATTGGTATCAGTCCCTGTCGTTTCACCGCAGGATGAAAGTGCGAACACGAGCGAAATAATTAATGCCAAGATTAGTAAAAGTGATAATCTTTTCTTCATTTTTCTCTCCTATAAATTTTTTAAGACAGTTGAGATGATTGTTTTTACAAAAACACATCACCACCAAAGGTGACAGCTGCCTTTACAAAGGAGCCTTTTAAATAACTCCCTTTTGGAGCATTACGTTGGCGTAGATGGCTTTTTCGCTTGTGGCGATTATTGCATACGCCTTTTTGGCTTCCTCGTAAAATGCAAAGCGCTCGATAGTGCCGACGGTTTCAGCGCCGCGTGGGTCGTGCTTTGCAATAATTTCCTTATATGTGTCCCAAATTGGAGTTTTAGCGTTATCGCCCTTCATAACCTCCATAAGTGAAACAGGCTTTTCAACATATGTATCGAGTGGGAAGAGCTGTAAAATAGCATCTAGAAGCTCTGGCACGCCGTGTCCGTCGCATCTAATTACCTTTGCGTTTTTGCCCATTGATTCAGCTGGGAAATTGCCGTCAGCAATTACGATACGGTCGCTATGACCCATCTCACATAAAACCTTTAAAAGCTCTGGGGATAAAATTTGTGGAATTCCTTTTAACATAATATATTCTCCTTATTTATTGTTAATTATCCTTTGCAAATGAAACAGGAATTATATCTTCTGCTCCATTTTCCTTTAGAACATCGGCACACGCCTTCATTGTTGCACCTGATGTTATTATATCATCAACTAGGATGTATTTTCTACCCCTTACATCGACTTTTTTATTAATTTTAAAAGAATTCTTTGCATTTTGAAGTCTTTCTAGTTTAGTTAGGGATTTTTGTTCCATTTCGCCAACGTTTAAAAGTGTAGTTTGGCACTCAATAGATAGTCTTTTCGCTATTGCCTTAGCTAAATATTTAGTATGGTCAAAGCCGTATTCTCTTTTTCCGCTTTTACGTCTTGTTACATATGTTACGGTGTATTCGTTAAAATCAATACTATGTCTTTTCCCAAGAACATAAAGATTTTTAAGAATATTTTGTGCAGCAAAATCAATTAAATCTCTATCAAAATCTCTTTTCAGAGTAAAAATCAACTTGTTTGCTGCCAAATTTGCATTTGGGTCATAAAACACGCAAGAAATATAACCATAGCTAAATGTTTGTTTTATCAATTTTGGTGTACAAGGACAATCACTAATTTTATAAC
>JAZNFR010000001.1:0-1974 GCA_045576055.1 Eubacteriales bacterium | reverse complement strand
CGGAGGTGTAAGTACAGTAATGTATTCAGCTAACCGATACTAATAGACCGAAAGCTTGAACTACTTTTTACGGTTCAATCATTCAAGACAATCGTTGAGTTTTCATTAATCCATCTTTGTTCGGTTTTTAATGAGCATTTTAAATAATCAAAGCACACCAAAAGGTGTGCTTTTTTTACGCTATTATTAAAATATTTAAATAAAAATGTAAATAATACTTGACATTTTGCTTTTAATAGTATATAATGAAAATGTAAAGTAAACTTGACAAAATTCATTCCGGAAGAATTAAGCTAAGTTTGCTTTCCCAAAAAAGATTTAAACGCGCGTAAATCTTTTGCGGCAATACATTTTTAGGAGTATATTATGGAAAGAGAAGAAATATTAAAAAAAGCACAACTAAAAAAAGATGTAATAGGCGAAATGGAGCGCAAAAAGGTATCTAAAGCAAACTGGATTGCAGTTATATCAACTGCGATTTTAGCTATAGCTTTTATGTTTTCCGAGGGCTTTAAAGGCAATAGAACAGCGGTTTATGCATTTGCTGCTATATGCTTCACTTGGGCTAGTGTATTTTATTTCTGTCAATTTTTTGTTGCAAAAAGACCTTGGCAGGTGCTTATAGGCGCAGTTTTAGAGGCAATAGGCGCAATTACTATGATAACCCTATATATTCTTTTTAGCATAGGAGTACTTTAATGGACAACGAGCTTATTTTAAAAAATAATTTGCAAAAGCTCAGGAAAGAGAAAAAGATATCTCAAGACGAGCTTGCAAAAATGGTTGGAACAACCCGCCAAACCATTATTTCAATTGAAAAGTGCGTGTTTAATCCGTCAGCTAAGCTTGCTTTGCTTCTTTGTATTGCTCTTGAGGTTAGCTTTGAGGAAATTTTTTATTTTTAGAAGAGGCAACAAAATGAGCATTATTAGTATTGAAAACTTAACTAAGTGTTATAAAACAAAAAAGGCACTCTCAGATGTTTCGTTACAAATCAATGAGGGTGAGCTTTTTGGCCTTTTGGGCGTAAATGGGGCAGGAAAGACAACTCTTATTAAAATTCTCTGCCTTCTTTCTAAAAAAACAAGTGGGAGTGTCGTAATTAATGGGTTTGACATTGAAAGAGATGCTGAAAAAATCAAGGAGATTATAGCAGTTTCACCTCAGGAAACGGCGATTGCCAACAACCTGACTGTGAAAGAAAATTTAGAGTTTTTTGCGAACATTTATAGTAAAAACAATAGTGAAATTATAAACGAATTAATAAATGACTTTGACCTTTCAAGTGTACTTTCTCAAAAGGCGAAAACGCTCTCTGGTGGTTATAAAAGGCGCCTTTCGATTGCAGTTGCGATAATTTCAAAACCAAAAATTTTGTTTCTTGACGAGCCAACTCTTGGACTTGACGTTTTTTCAAGGCGTGAGCTATGGCAAATTATAAAAAAACTCCAAAAGAGTACAACAATAATTTTAACCTCGCACTATCTTGAGGAAATTGAGAATCTTTGTCAAAGAGTAGCAGTACTTTCAAAGGGTAATTTAGTAAAGGTAGGGAGAATTCAAGAGATAAAAGAAGCAACGTGTGCCAACACCTTTGAGGATGCATTTATAAAGCTACTTTCGGAGGGACAAAATGAATAAAATTTTAAACTTCACGAAACGAAATTTCAAGGAAATATTAAGAGATCCGGTAATTTGTATCTTTTGTCTTGCATTTCCTATTATTATGCTTTTATTATTTCAAATTATAAATAATTATACAGGTGGGAACACCCCAATGTTTGAAATGAAGTCACTGTTGCCAGCAATAATTATGTTTTCCTATTCATTTGTTATGCTCGCTTTGGCGCAAATAGTTTCAAAGGACAGACAAACCTTCTTCCTAAAAAGACTATATTCAACGCCAATGCGTCCGTACCACTTTATTTTAGGCTACTTTTTTGTGGGAATCATAATTGGTACTATGCAAACATT